>CAYQMQ010000222.1:0-3978 GCA_964418395.1 uncultured Actinomycetota bacterium | reverse complement strand
CTTGCCGGCCGCCTTCTTGCCGGCCGCCTTCTTGCCGGCCGCCTTCTTGCCGGCCTTTTTGCCGGCCTTTTTGCCGGCTGCCTTCTTGGAGGCTGTCTTCTTCGAAGCGGCCCCGCCCTTGAACCGTTCGGCGGCACCGGACTTTCCACCCACGTAGTCCTTGAGCGGTTGACCCGCTTTGAACGCGGGGCTGGTGGTGGCCGGGACCTTGACGGACTCACCTGTCTGGGGGTTGCGGGCCGTGCGAGCCGGCCGCTTGCGCGGCTCGAAGGTCCCGAAGCCCACCATCTGGACCGGTTCGCCTTGGCGCAGGTTGGCTCCCACCACGCGGGTGAAGGCCTCGAGCGTGCGCTCTACGTCTTGTTTGGTGATGTCACCGCCGAGGTCGTCGGCGATCTCGTCGATCAACTCCCGTTTGTTCACGACAGACCCTTCCCGTCCGCTCGTGTGCCGGCCGGTGCCGGCCAGACGCGGCAGACGGTAGGCATCCGAAGGGGCATGAGGCAACGACCTGCCCCCATGCCAGGACGATCCGGACGTTCAGCGGAACGCGCCCTGGGCCCGCATGCCACGCTCGAGCCGATCCAGGGCCTGTTCAGCGGCGTCGAGGTCTTGGGGAGCAAGTGCCGCGATGTGCTCTACCCGAAGCGACGCTCGACGCCACGCCACCCGGTCGGTGTAGGCGTCCAGCGCCGCGCCCACCGCCTGCAACCGCTCCCGCAGGCGCAGCAGGCGATCTACATCGACCAGCCGGGTTTCCCGCTGCACCTCGGACGCACTAGTCACGACCACAACGGTATCGGCTGCCGCGGGGCGGCACACATGGGCGGATGTGCCGGCTACCGTGGCCGCATGACCATCACCGAGGCTCGTTCGACCCCGCCGGTGGCCGCCCGAGTCGCAGCGGCACTCACCGGGCTCATCGCCGTCGGGTCGGCGCTGATGGCCGTGAGCCATGCCGGCGTGACCGTGCCGCTGCTGGCCGCGCTGGGCCCCGGCGGCCAGCGGGCGTTGCCGGAGGTCGCCACGGGTTTCGCCGTCGCGACGGTGTTGTTCGGCGTGGTGGCCGTCGGTGCCTGGCGGCTGCGCGCCTGGGCGTGGGCCGTGGGGCTGGTGCTGCACGCCGTGGCGTTGATCGCGGCGACGATGCCGTGGCGTGGCCCCGTCAGCGGGGTCGCCGCGGCGATCAGCGTCGCCGCCCTGGCCGTGCTGGCCACGCGCCCGGGACGGACGGCGTATTTGGGAGCCCGCGCCAGCTGATCACGGCCTCGTGACTCCGTGCCACGGGGGTGCCGTGTGGCACGCGAACGGAGTGTGGGCGCTTGACGACGCCCGTGGCTCCGGGTCAGGCTAAGCACATGGAATCCGCCGTCCCGGACTCGCCCCCGCCTCGGCTGCTGTTGCCCACCAGTCATGCCGATCTGCGCGCCACATGGCATGCCGACCAAGCTCCCGGCGAGCGCAGCGCGCTGGTGCTGAGCCTGTGGCACGATCATTGGTGCGCCGCCAGCGCCCGGCTGTCCACCGAGGAAGCCGCCCGTCTGGCCGGCTTCCTGGTCGATCACTTGGCGACCCGCGCCATCGCCGCCGAGGACCGCGCCGCTCAGGACCGTGCCGCTCAGGACCGTGCAGGCGAGGACGGACGGGGCCGGGACGGCGCCCCTGCCGGCGATCATCGCTCCAACCCCGCGGCACGACGCCCCCTCACCTCTGCGCGGCCTTCCGACCGAGCCGCGACGGTGCCGCTCGACGTCTCCGAACAGCGGCACCTACGCGCGGCGCCCGAGCCGGGGGCCGGCCAACGGGTCGGCGCCACCGTCGACGAGGCCATCGCCGCCGGCGGTGCGGCGCTGACCGCGGCCGTCGACGCCGCACGCCGCACCTGGCGCGCTCGGCGGAGCTGACGGGGCTGACACACCTGACGGGCACGACGGCACAGCGCGTTGCCTGCCCCCTCGGGCAGGGCTACGCTTGACCATCGTCGCCGCAGCGTCGGCGGCGCTCCGCAAACAGGGCCCCGTCGTCTAGCGGTCTAGGATGCCGCCCTCTCAAGGCGGTGACGCCGGTTCGAACCCGGTCGGGGCCTCGTCTACGAAGTGAGAGGGGCGCGTCCTATCAGGGCGCGCCCTCCTCGTCTGCAAGCACATGCGGCGCATAGAGCCGCAGCAGCTCGATGGCCCACCGAACCTTGTCGATCACCCGCTGACCACTGGGTTGCCAGGTCGACCACAGCTCGAGGTTCTCGATCCGGTTGTCGGTTCGGACGCCGTTTCGATGATGCACTGTCTCGTCAGGCTCCAAGGATCGTCCGAGATGCATCGCCATCACCAGCCGGTGCTCACCGGTCGGCGTTTCGCCGTTCGTCAAGTGTCGAAGCTCAGGCGGCACCGGAACTTTGCGGTACCCGTGGCTGATGGAGCCCTCCCCTGCTGACGTTCGGATGGGCACGTGCGGATCTAGGCGCCCCTTCGTCCTCACGCGGTGGTAGTGGGGCTGGCACAGCCCGCTCGCGTGGGGCTGCCGAGGGCAACCCTCCACCTCGCACACCTCGGGCTGTTTGCGCCGCTCCAGCGGATCGTCGGCCATGACGTCACCGCGGCGCAGCCACCGCTGGTGATGACCGTGGCACCAGCCCTGCGCGTCCACCGGCAACTCGCAGCCCTCGACTGCGCACGGCGGCGGCTCGCTGCCGGCGAGTCGGCGGCCGCCCTCCGGGTCGCCGTGGCGCCGCCACCGCCGGTAGTGGGGCTCGCACCAGGGCTGGCGGGCGTACCGGCGCCGACCGCACCCGTCCACGCCGCAGCCCTCGGCGTCATAGCCGGGAGATCGCTCCCGGGCGAGCCCCGGTGCCCAGAGCGCGCCGTCGGAGCCGCCCATCCACGCCGGGCCGTAGGTCCCCGCCCGGCGACCCGCCGGCGTCGTCGCGATCATCGCCACCTCCTCGAAACACCCGAACCAGATCGGCGAACGAGCGTTCATCATGGCGGTGGGGTGTGACACCTGCGCCCCGGTCAGACCGCGCAATCCACAGCCGAGATCTTCAGGCCACGCGCCGATCAGCAAAAAGGGCCGCGCCGATCGGGCGCGGCCCTTTTGCGAGCTCGGGGGGGAGGACTCGAACCCCCATTAACTGGACCAGAACCAGCCGTGTTGCCTTTACACCACCCCCGAACGGGCAGCGGCCACAGAGCCTACCCGCCGCCGCGGACCCTTTCAGCCCGTCCGGCCAGCCAGAGAGCGGCGCCCCACCGGAAGCAAATCGCCGCATGCCGCGGCTCACCCCGCCGCCTCAGCCGTCAGCCGCGGCGACCATCGGCCGAGCGGCCTTGACCCGCGCCACCACGGTCTCGCGGTCGAGCAGCGCCAGCGTCTCCGGCAGCGGCGGGGACACGTGGGTGCCGGCCACCGCCACCCGCACCGGCTGCATCACCTTGCCGCGGCCCAGCTCGAGCTCCTCGCACAGCCGGTCGAACACGCCCAGGATCGCCTCGCCCGACCACTCCCCCAGCCCGGCGAGCTCTTCGGCGGCGCGGTCGAGCACCTCGCCGGCACGGCCCTTGAGGTGTTTGCGCACGCTCTGCTCGTCGAAGACGACGTGGTCGCGGAAGCACCACGCCACCAGCCCCGTGGCCTCGGCCAGCGTCTGGATCCGGTCGCGCAGCAGCGGGGCCAGCCCGGCCAACAGCTCGCGCTGCCACGGCGCGGGCGGGTCGTCGACCACCCCCTCGGCCACGAACACCGGCTCGAGCCGCGCGGCGAGCTCGGCGTCGGACAGCTCCTTGATCCGGTCGCCGTTCAGCGAGCGCAGCTTGTCGGTGTCGAACTTCGCGGGGTTGCGCCCCACCCGCTCGAAGGAGAACAGCTCGACGAGCTCGTCCACGGTGAAGCGCTCACGGGTGTCGTCGTAGCCCCAGCCGCACAGCGCCAGGAAGTTGCACAGCACCTCCGGCAGGAACCCCTGGCGGCGGAAGTCGTCCA
>CAYQMQ010000221.1:0-4010 GCA_964418395.1 uncultured Actinomycetota bacterium | reverse complement strand
AACGGCGCAAGCAGCAGCGCGCACAGAGACGGCGCCGGTCACGCTGGGGGTGGCTTGTCGATCCCTGGAACATCTCGCTGGTGCTGGTGGGAGCCGTCCTCGTGATCGTCCTGGTCATTTCGGGCTGATTTGATGTCCGGGTGGATACATTGTCGCACAAATCAAGCGAGTGCTCCGGGTCCTGAAAGGAAGTGTCGGGGGGATCCCTCTTCACGAGGGTAATGGGCGGTTATTCGAGCCCCTCGTGCCCGAAACGTCGAAACCGGACTACTGAAAAGGGGGAGCAACGGTGCCACCAGGGTTAATGGAGTTTGTGTTATCGTTGCTACCGCTGACCCCCTGAACCCGCACTATATGATCGTGATTTTGCGCGAGATCCGTTCTGGCATTCGCGATCTCGATGCTCGTACGGCTGCGATTGAATCCAGGCTGGGTGAGGGGGATGAAGAGGGCTGACCGTGGCTACGGCGGGGGTGCGCCGAACCGATTGCTGAGCCATCCTGAGTTCGTGAATACGCAAATGAAGACAACCCGCGAGGATCGACGCCAACCATTACGCAGCGCAAGGGCCGAAAAGGGGGAGCGACGCGCACCGGCGTTGGACCGGAAGTTCGGGGGTGTTCGGTACCCCCTTTCCGCGGGTGCGTGATGGCCCCGGTCCTCTGCGCGTGATGCTCGAAGGCGAAGAGCTGTTCTTTGGGTGGTTGATCCAAAGTGCAGGAATGTCGTGTCCGCGGGTACCTGAACGCCCTCCCGCGGACTGCTCAGAGCATGCCGCCCTGCTCGCCGTCGGACGTATCACGCGCGCCGCTGATGGGTCTCCTTGGTGAGCGGAAGCCAGTCGTCTCGGGGGAGGCTTGCTGCGCGATGCGAGGTTTCCTTGAGCGGGGGCTGGCGTCCCGAGGTCGCCGACCGCAAAGGCTGGGCCGACGACGATGAACGAGTCGCGTGGACGCGATGGCCGCGTCGAGGGACGCGGCGGCTGGGCACGTGCGCGGTGGTTTGCGGCGATCGTGGCGATGGCGATTGTCGGGGGGCTTGTGGCGCGGGCCGTTGACGGCCGCCCGGATGTGCCCGAGCTTGATGAGCGCGGTTGGCGGGCTCACGTCGGTCTCGACTTCGCGATGGCGGTCGCTGCGGCCCCCGATGGCGGGATGTGGGTCGGCACTGACTCGGGCGAGCTCGTCCGGTGGGACGCCGACGGCGACAACTATGAACGCCACGCCCCCGACGGGTTGAGCGGTCGGCCGGTCACCGAGGTGGCGGTGGGCGGCGACGGCACGGTGTGGGCCGCCAGCTTCCATTCCCCGCCGATGCCGCCGGGGGATGACGAAACGCCGAAGGTGGTCCGGTTCGACGGCGAGCGCTGGACCGGCTGGGCGGCAGGCGACGACGGGCTGCTGTCGGCGCAGGTGGCCTCGCTGGCGGTCGATGACGGCACGGTGTGGGCGGCAACCGTTGAGGGGCTGGAGCGTTTCGACGGCCAGCGGTGGACCATCCCCCACACTCGTGAGGACGGCTCGGCGGTGCGGCCGGACGTCGTGACCGTGGACGGGGAGGGTTCGTTGTGGGTGGTGTTGCGGTCCGACGACGGCCGGCCCGCGCGGGTGGTTCGCTTCGACGACGGCCAGCGGTCGGCGTGGACGGTCGAGGACGGGCTGCCGCCGGGCCATCTCGCAGGCTTCACCACCGGCGCCGAGGGCCACGTCTGGGCGCTGACGCAACAGCTCGAACCCGACGTGAGGTTTGAGGTGGGGCGCTTCGACGGCGAGCAGTGGGCGACCGAGACGACGGCCACCGACCTCCTGCCCGGGAGACGACGGTCGGCGCGGGCACGAGACCCGGAGAGGTTGGTGCCCTTCGCGGTAGACGCCAGCGGCCGGCCGTGGGTGGCGCTGCACGCGGCGGCTGGTGTGGCCTTCTTCGACGGTGACGGGTGGGTGGTCCACGATCGCGACGACGGGCTACCCGACGAGGGCGTGGGCGCGCTTGTCGCCGGCGGCGACGGGGTGTGGGCGGCGACGTCGCGCGGCGTCGGCCGCTTCGACGGGTCGGGGTGGCAGCGCTACGTCGCCGCCTCGGGCCCGGCCGACAACCGGGTGGCTGACGTCGCCGTCGCCGGTGACGAGGCCGTGTGGGTGGCAGCGGCATCGGGCCCGTCGCGCTACGTCGGGCAGAGCTGGCACAGCTGGCGTCTCGACGGTCGACCCGTCGAGGAGCCGGTGCAGCATGTCGCCGTTGGCTCCGACGGCGACGTGTGGGCCAGCACCGAGGGGAGCGTCTCCCGCTTCGACGGCGAGGAATGGACCACGTGGCGCGCCGGCCGTGAGTTTCGCGACGGGCGCGTGGGCGCCGTGGCCGCCGGCGAGGACGGCGCGGTGTGGGTTCTCATGGAAAAAGCCCTGTTGCAGCATGACGGCGAGTCGTGGACCACCCACGTGGCGGAGGTCGAGGAGGGGCTGGCCGCGCCGATGACCGTCGACGCCGACGGCGCCGTGTGGACCAGCACCCGATCGCGCGCGCTGGTGCGGTTCGACGGCACGTGGACGCGGTTTGCCGCGGCCGACGGGGTGGCGTCCCAAGAGATTTATGCGATCGCCGCCGACGATCGCGGCGCGGTGTGGGTCGGCACCGACGAGGGCTTCGCGCGCCACGACCAGCGGGGCTGGATGGATGCCACCACCGACGGCGATCCGCTGGAGCTCTCCGGCGAAGAACCGGTCGCCCACGAGGGTGTGACCGCGCTCGCCGTCGACGACGCCGATCGCCTCTGGGCGGTCGCCGACGGCCGCTTGGCGGTCTTCAACGGCCAACAGTGGGCATCCACCGATCTGCCCGAATCGGCCGCCCCCGCCTGGAGCGTCGCCGCCGGCGACGGCGCGGTATGGCTGGCCACCGCCGGCGGCCTCTACCAGTTCGACCTCGACGGCGGCTGAACGGCGCACGGCCGCGCCGGCCTCGGACCCGCGGGCGACGGGCACCGCTCCGATCGACGAGCGCGTCCCCCAGCGTTCGGCGATCTCGATCATCGTGATCAGCTGATCGGGTTCGACGTGACGGCATGGTTCCGCGACCACCTAGCCGAAGAACCCGCTCGAGTCGGAACCGATGATCGCCACACGATCGAAGCAATCAACGCCGCGGACAACGCCCGACTGGAATGGCTGCACTACCAACACGGGCTCGTCGACACCGACAGAGAACACCTCGACGACCTACTCACCTCCGACCCGGCGAACTGACGCACACGATACGACGACCACCGCTTCGCCCACCGGGCCTGGAGTGCCCCGGCTAAACACGCACCGGCCCATCCACCTCGTTCCAATGCGCGCAAGGGTTGAAGTAAGGGGCGACGCGCACCGGCGTTGCACCGTATTCTGAAGTGGGCCCGGCTCAGGGGTTCGCCGGCGACTGAGCCGGGGGGCGGGCAGGGTGCACGCGGCATCCGACCACGTAGGTCCGAGACGTGCCTCTTGTCGGTGGACCCAGCCGTAGGATGCCCGCGGTGACTGACGGCCATCTTCGCCAGGTCATGTATCAACATCGCGTTCAATTCCCTCTTCTCAGTGACGGCGAAGTTGGAAGTTCAGCGTTGTTCGATACCCCTCGCCCGCAGCTAACCCACGATGGGGAGAGGTCGATGACGTTCTTTGGGGGTCCGTATGGAAATTCCGCATACATCCTTCGGCGAGCATTGATCGTCCTGGGCACACTCGGACTGCTCCTCGGCGTCATCGCTTGGCTAGTTGGCTAGGGGTGCGTGATGGCCCCGACCCTTTGCGCCCAAGGATGGAAGTCTGAGTGAGTTTCGCAGGCCTGTGGGGCCGCACTGCGAGGACAACCACAGCCCCCTCCGCGGTGTCAGTGGGTCAGAGGCCGTTGCGAACGTTGACCGCGGTCAGTCAGAGGGGCTGATGCGATGAATTCGGAGACATCGCCGGACGAGCGAGGCGCGCTGCCGTCGTGGTGGCAGTTGGGGGCGGGAGGCCTGGCGACAGCATCGGCGC
>CAYQMQ010000220.1:0-4010 GCA_964418395.1 uncultured Actinomycetota bacterium | reverse complement strand
CTAGCGGGCGAGATGCTCGCTCATCATGCAAGCCGCTGGCCAATGGGAAGGGGATGCCCCCGCGAATCAGGTCCAAAGGTCCCTTGGCTGCGGGTCTTTCGACCGCGGCTGCCTTGCGCCAGGTCAGTACCGTCATTGACACGAAGGTGTCGTGACACGGCGCTACAGGAGACGGCCGCCGGCCGCGGGAGGAGAGGGCCATGAACGGAGTGCGGGGCGCCAGCCCCCAAAGGGGCGAAGTGTGGAGCCGGCGGCTCGCGATTGGGTTGCCGGTGCTGGTGCTGGTGTTGATCGTCGTGGTTGCCAACCAGATCGGCGGCGTGCTCATCGCCAAGGACCTGCGCGACGACTACACCCGGCTTCTCGCCGAGGGACAGGCGGCCGCGGCGGGCGAGGCCGCCGCCGGCGGCGACTCTGTTGCCACGGTCTCCCCGCCTGCCGAGCGCCCTGAGGTCGAAGTCGCGTTAGCGCTGGACGAGATGAGCATCGACGCCGACGTCGACGAGATCCCCGCGTGGGCCACGGTCACGTTCACCGTGGTCAATGAGGGAGCAGTGGCTCATGATGCCGCGGTGGGATCCGAGGGCACCGCGATGCTGGACCCCGGCGAGTCGGATACGTTCAGTGTCGATGCGCCAGGCTCGGGGACGCTGACCATCGCGTGCACCGTGCCGGGCCACGAGGACGGCGGCATGCGGTTGGAGCTGCCCATCACCGGCGGTGCCACTCCGGCGCAGAGGGCCGCGGCCGGCGACGACGTGTCCGAGGTGGTTGCGGCTGCCTCGCCGGCCAACGCCGACGCCTACGATGGCGACAAGCCGCCGCTGCAGCGGCGCGACCCCGCGCTGCCGCCCGCTGCCGACGGCGACGTGCACGACCTCACCTGGACGGTCGAGGAGAAGGTGGTACAGGTCGCCGAGGACGTGTGGCAGCAGGCGTGGACTTTCGACGGCCAGGCGCCGGGCCCGACCCTGCGCGTCAAGGTCGGCGATACCGTGAACCTGACGCTGCGCAATCCCGAGGACAGCGAGGTCGGCCACTCGATCGACTTCCACGCCAGCCAGGTGGCCTGGAACGACGAGATGCGCACCATCAACCCCGGCGAGGAACTCACCTACTCGTTCACCGCCACCCACGCGGGGGTGTTCATGTACCACTGCGGCACCTCGCCGACGTTGCACCACATCGGCAACGCCATGCACGGCCTGATCGTCGTCGAGCCCGAGGGCGGCCTCGACGAGGTCGACCACGAGTTCTTCTTCGTCCAGCACGAGTATTACCTGGGCCCGCAGGGCCAGCCCGGCGATCTGACCAAGATGGCCATGACCGCGGCCGAACCCGACCTCGTGGTGTTCAACGGGGTGGCCAACCAGTACCTCGACGAGCCCATCGAGGTGGGCGTGGAGGACACGATCCGCGCCTGGGTACTCAACAGCGGCCCGAGCGCCGACAGCTCCTTCCACGTGGTCGGCACGATCTTTGACACCGTAGTCAAGGAAGGCGTCGAGCTTTCCGCCGACAACCCGCAACGCTGGGGCGGCCAGGCCCTCGACCTCGCGCCGGCGCAAGGCGGCTACGTCGAGTTCAGCCTCGCCGAGGACGGGCTCTACCCGATCGTCACCCACGCCTTCAACCACACCGGCGCCGGCGCGCTCGGCCTGTTCCAAGCCGGCGACGGCGGCCCCGCCCCCGAGGGCGGTCACTGACCCTGGACGTCGCCCCCTGACATCCGCGCACGCCGTCGGAACATGGCGGTGGCGACGTTGACCTGCCGCGCTGAGCGGCGCGAACCGGAGATGAGCCGATGACGACCGACCGGGTCGGCATGGAGGTCCTGGACGCCGCGGCGTGCCGGAAGCTGTTGCGCACTCATGCGCTGCAGGTCGGGCGAGTGGCCTTTGCCGGAGCCGACGGCATCCCGGTGGCGCTGCCGATGAATTTTCGGCTCGATGGCGAAGACGTGGTACTGCGCACCGGCGATGGACAGCTGCTGGCGGTGACCCGTGCGGGTGGTCCGATCGCCTTTGAGGTCGACCACCTCGACCCCGCCTGGGGGGACGGATGGAGCGTGCTCGTGCAAGGGGTAGCTGCCGAGATCACCGAGGTCGATGAACTCGACCGCGTCCGACGACTGAGGCTGCGCACGTGGGCACCGGGGCACAAATCTCATTGGCTGCGGTTGCCCACCGAGCGGATCAGCGGTCGCCGCATCATGTGAGAGCGCGGCTACCCGGCCGCGACGTGGCGAGTGGGTTACTGAGCCAAGACGCAGCTCGTCCCTTCGCGGGTCGGGCCCGTCAGATCCGGAGGTCGGTGTCGGAGCCGCTGAGCACCCGCGTGTAGGTCGCGCGTTCGAACGCCGTGGGGGCCCTGGATCGCCCGTTGGCCGGCGCTGCCCTCGAGCTGTTCCATCGCGTCGTAGTCGTGGTCGCACATCCACTCTTGCAGGCTGTTCTCGAGCCGGGAGGTGGGCGGGTCCGTGGCGCAACAGCACCGAGGCGAGCATCGTCACGTCAGCGTCGGCCAGCAGCGGCGGCGACCGAGGCGGCGGTCGAAGCGATGCGGTGGACGTTCTTGGCGATGAGGGCGATGATGCCCACCTCGGGGCTCGGCGGCGTGTTGGGCACCCAAACCAATACCCATGCCAGCGGTGAACAGCAGCTCACCCCCGGGCGGCTGGTGGCGATCGACTCCGCCGCAGCGGTAACGCCCCGATCAGGTCGAACAACGCGGTCGCGGGGTAGCACCGGACACGGCACAGGCCGCCGACCTGGCCAGCTGGATCGGTCCGGCGATGTGGGCGACCCTGGGGTTCGCCGGGACCGCGGTGGGCGCCTTCGGGGGTGAGATCGCCAACCGGTACGGGCTGCGCGGGCCGCTGGCGGTGATGCTGGTCTTGGTCAGCGGATCGACCCTGATGTTGCTGGTCGCGCCCGGCTCCCTGGTCGCCGCCCCCGGGTCGGCTGCCCTGTTCGGCGTGGGCTTCACATCGGGTTCGCCCTCGTGGTGATGTGGAGTCAGCAGGTCTTTCACGATCGCCCGATCACCGGGTTCACACTGGCCATTGTGTTCATCGCGGCCGGCTTCATCGTCGCGACGCCTTGGGCGCCTGCCGCTTGGCCACGAGGCGGCAATCCGGGCGGTGGTAGCTGGTCAGCCCGGCGACCACGGGCTCGTGCTCGCCGGCTGGCGGCGCGGCGTCGGTGAGTCTGGGAGTCCCACGTTGGGCGCCGTCCGCCTGTCGAGTCCTTCGCTTCGCGGTACGTGGTTACTCGGCGGCGAGGCGGTCGATCGCTTCCCGCATCGCGTCCAGGCGAGCTTCGAGGCGGTGGCTGTCGCGGCGCGCTTCGAGGTTCTGCAACAGCACCAGGCCCGCGCAGGCGAGGATGACCCCCGTCAATCCGCCGGCGATCAGATAGGGCAGCTGGGCGGGGGCATGGTCGTGCCCGACGGCGTCGTTCCACGCGCCGGCGACATCGCCCGCCGCCCGGGGTCACCTGGGTGCTGGCTGAAGTGTTGCCCGGCTTCATGCGCGGTCCCGAGCTGTCGCCCGCTTCTACGAGTCAGCGCGTTGTTGGCTGTCGTTTGAGCTGAGGGCCTGCTGCACGGCATTCACAACCACGGGGTCGGTGGCGTCGCGCGGCAAGGTGTGGGGAAGCTGGGCGAGGATGGGATAGCGCGCCTCGTCGTGCTCGGACAGACCCAACAACACGGGGCGGTCGGGCACCAGCGCTTGCTGGGCGACGTACACGCGCAGATGTCGCATCGGCAACTCGTTGACGACCACGTCGGCGGCACAGAGCCGGTCGCAGTCGCTGGCGGCCAGCGGCGGGCAGGTTTGGCCTTGCGGTGCCGTGGGGCCGGCGCAGGTAGTGACGTCGAAGCCGGCAGATTCCAGAGCTGCTGCCTGTCGCTGGCGGATGTGGGGATTTTCGTGCTCGATCAGCACGCGCGTCCGGTGGGGCGTCACGGTTGTATCTCCTTTGCGGTGGGGTCCTACTCGTACTAGC
>CAYQMQ010000219.1:0-4015 GCA_964418395.1 uncultured Actinomycetota bacterium | reverse complement strand
CCGTCGACGGTGCGGATCGGGGCGGGCACGCGCAGTCCGAAGCCCCCGACTTCGGCGAGATAGTCGAGCAGGTCGAGCTCCCACTCGAGCGCCGGCAGCGACCGGCGGCTGGCGCGAACCGCCACGCGCTGACCCGCGAGCCGGGCGAGCCACACCGCCCCACGCCCCTCCGCGACGCGGCGGACCAGCCGCGCGTCGCCCCACGCGGGCAGGGCCTCGACGATGCGAGCGTCATCAGCGGCCGAACCGCCGTCGGCCGCCGGCGTCGGTGAGATCATCCGCCCGACCTCTCATCGGCGTCCGGTAGCGAGCTCGTCGCGGAACACGGAGATGAGGCTGCCGGCCAGCACCATGTCCACCTGGCGGGTGGACAGCTGGTGGCGCAGCGCCATCGGTTGCCCGTCCACGACGGCGGTCAGCTCGTCGTCCCCGCGCTCGAGTGCCGCTCGAACCCCCGAGAGCTCGATGACCGAGCCGCGGTCGATGCGGTCGGCGTCGGCCGTCGCGGTGAACTCCAGCGGCAGGATCCCGAAGTTGGCCAGGTTCTGCCAGTGGATGCGGGCAAAGCTCTTGGCGACGACCGCTCGGAGCCCGAGATAGCGCGGCGCGATCGCCGCGTGCTCACGCGAGGACCCCTGGCCGTAGTTCTCGCCGCCGACGATCGCGTGGCCGGTGTCGCCCGCGTCGCGGGCGCGATGCACGTAGCTCTCGTCCACCTGGTAGTAGACGAACTCGCTGATCTTGGGGATGTTGGACCGGTACGGCAACACCTTCTGGCCCGCGGGCATGATCTCGTCGGTGGAGACGTTGTCGCCGACCGTGAGGAGCACCGGGAGGTGCAGCTCGTCGGGCAGCGGGTCGAACGCGGGCAGCGACGAGATGTTGGGGCCCTTGATCAGCTCCACGTCCGCCCTCTGTGCCGTCTCGGCGGCGTCCCGCGGTGGGACCAGCATGTCGTCGTTGACGATGTAGGCGTCGGGCTCGCTCCATCCCGGATAGGGCAGGGCGTACAGGTCGGCGAGCTCCCGCGGGTCGGTGATGCGTCCCGTCAACGCGCTGGCCGCGGCGGTCTCCGGCGAGCACAGATACACCTTGTCTTCCGGGGTGCCCGACCGGCCCGGGAAGTTCCGGGGCATGGTGCGCAGGCTGATCTGATCGGTGGCCGGTGCCTGGCCCATCCCGATGCAGCCCAGACAGCCCGACTGGTGCAGCCGCGCGCCGGCGTGGACCAGCGGCATCACCAGGTCGTGGGCCGACAGGTTCTCCAGCACCGACCGCGAGCTCGGGTTGACGTCGAACGAGACCCGTGGATGGGTCTGCTTGCCGTCCACGATCTTGGCCACGATCCCGAAGTCGCGCAGCCCGGGGTTGGCCGAGGACCCGATCACGGTCTGATAGATCTCCGGGCCGGCGACCTCGCGCACGGGCACCACGTTGCCCGGGCTCGACGGCGTGGCGATCAGCGGCTCCAGCCGCGACAGATCGATCTCCTCGTGCACGTCGTAGTCGGCCCCCTCGTCGGCGACCACCTCGGTGAAGGCGTCCTCGCGCCCCTCGGCGGCGAGGAAGCGGCGGACCTCGTGGTCGGCGGGGAACACCGTGGTCGTCGCGCCGAGCTCCGCGCCCATGTTGGCGATGACGTGGCGATCCCAGGCGCTCAGGTGCGCCAGGCCCGGCCCGTAGTACTCGATGATGCGGCCCACGCCGCCGTCGACGTCGTGGCGGCGCAGCATCTCGAGGATCACGTCCTTGGCGCTGACCCAGTCGGGGAGCTCGCCCGTCAGGCGCACTCCCCACACCTCGGGCATGGCGATGTGCAGCGGCTGGCCGGCCATCGCCATGGCGACCTCGAGGCCGCCGACGCCGATTGCCAACATGCCGATGGCCCCCGCGGCGGGCGTGTGGCTGTCGGCGCCGACCATCGTGGCGCCGGGCTCGCCGAATCGCTGCTGGTGCACGGCGTGGCTGATGCCGTTGCCCGGCTTGGAGAACCAGATGCCGAAGCGACGGCAGGCGCTGTACAGGAACAGATGGTCGTCGGCGTTGCGCGCGTCGGTCTGCAGCAGGTTGTGATCCACGTACTGGACGCTGCAGTCGGTCCGGACCGTGTCGAGCTCCATCGCTTCGAGCTCGAGCATGACCATGGTGCCGGTGGCGTCCTGGGTCAGGGTGTGGTCGATGCTGAGGCCGATTTCCGCGCCTGGGGCCATCTCCCCGGAGACGAGGTGGCCTTGGATGAGCTTCTGGGCGACGTTGCGTGGCATATGACTTCGGCCCCTTGCCGATCGACGGCTGCGCGCCAGGATTCCCGGAGGCGGGCGCTCGGAACGTTCGGCCCTATACTCGGGCTCCGGCTGCCTCACCGCCACAAGGGTCACCCCGACCCGTGAAACGACCGCAAGCACGGTAGCGGTGGAGCCCTCGACCACGCCGGAGCCGCCCCCATCTCCCCACTCTGGCCATGGTCGAGAACGGACTTTCACACGCCGCCGCTGCGGTTGCACCTGTCCGATAGGGGAATGGTGGGACGAGGTAGTGGAGGGGATACTACGGTGATGGTGGGATCAAGCTTGCACTCGGATATGCTCTCGCGCGGCCATCGCAACCCGACCCCGAGGTCGAAAGCACGGCATGACGGCTGACTCTCAGAAGCTGCCAGACTCACACGGCGCAGGGCGAAGGCTGGCCCAGAAGACGCGCCCGGCTCACGCTCCCCCGAGGCAGCGGCGCCATCGCGCCGGTGGGGCGTCGGGCGGCCCCCTGCCGTCGCGGACAGGGGCGCGGACGGCGGGGACCCTCACCGCGCTCCGCCGATTCCTCGACGGCGCCGACGGCCGTGCGATGGCGGTTGCCGGGCCCGAGCCGGCTGCTGTGCCCGCAACTGGCACCGGCTCGTTGCGCCAGCAGCACTCGCCGGACCGTCGCTGGCTCCTGGCCCGGCTGGGCCGGTTCTCGGACTGGTGCATCGTCCGGCTCGTGCAGGCGTGGGTCACCACGGTGCGTCGTCCGTCGAGCGCGTACGCCGGCCCGACCGGCGACACCACCTCCTCGGGCTCCTCGGGGTATGCCACGCCGAACGGCTCCCCGGCAGACGGGAGCAGGGAACGGCGCGCCGTCGCTCCGGCCGCGCTGACGACCCGGGCCCCCGAAGAGCCCTCCTTTCCCATCGACGTCGTCTACACCTGGGTCAACGATCGCGATCCCGAATGGCGGGCGCGCTACGGTGCGGCGCTGCGCGATCGCGACCCCGACGAGCTGGCCGGGCAGTCCGCGAGCCCGGCCAGGTTCCGCAACCGCGACGAGCTGCGGTACTCGCTGCGCTCGCTCGCGCTCAACGCGCGCTTCGTCCGGCGTGTCCACATCGTGACCGCGGGCCAGGTGCCGGAATGGCTGGCTCGCGACGTGCCGAACGTGCGGGTGGTCCCCCACGAGGAGATCCTCGAGCCCGAGTGCCTTCCGACGTTCAACTCCCACGCGATCGAGACAGCTCTTCACCGCATCGATGGCCTGGCCGAGCACTACCTGTATCTCAACGACGACTTCTTCTTCGGGCGCGGCTGCCATCCGTCCACCTTCTTCACCCCCGACGGGTCGCCCAAGCTGTTTCCGGATCGCCGCGCCACGGTCCCGGCCGGCCCAGCCTCGCCCACCGACCGTCCGGTGGACAGCGCCAGCAAGAACACCCGCGACCTCATGCAGGCCGAGTTCGACCTCGCGGTGGCCTACAAGATGCAACACACCCCCTACCCCCAGCGCCGAAGCGTGGTCGCTGAGATGGAGGAGCGTTTCCCCGCGGTGTTCAAGCAGACGGCGCACAACACGTTCCGGCACCACACCGACGTCAACGTCGCCTCGTGCTTCAGCCACTACTACGCCTACGCCATGGGGAGGGCGGTGCCCGCCCACGTCCCGGCCACGTACATCAACATCGGCAACCCCTGGGCGTCTCTGCAGATGCGACGGCTGCTGCGGCGCGGCGACAGCAACGTGTTCTGCCTCAACGACAGCCCGATCC
>CAYQMQ010000218.1:0-4015 GCA_964418395.1 uncultured Actinomycetota bacterium | reverse complement strand
GGGCAGGGAGCAAGCAACCGCTAGGCTGGCTCGACGCTCGGGGCCGTAGCTCAGTTGGAAGAGCGCCTGGATGGCATCCAGGAGGTCAGGGGTTCGAGTCCCCTCGGCTCCACTTCGCATGTATTCCACAGGCCGCGCTCGGGCGCGGTCTTTTCGTGTCACACCCGATGAGTAGCGTTCACGCCGATGACGCTTACCCCCTCCGAAATCGGTGCCCGGGCAGAGGCCGCCGTGGCGACAGCACTGGTCCAGGCCGGCAAGGACGTCTTGCTGCCGGTCTATGGGGCACACCGCCGCTACGATCTTGTGTTCGAGGATCCCCGAGGGTTCCATCGGGTTCAATGCAAGACGGGGCGATGGCTCGGCGAGGTCATCTACTTTCGTGCCAGCAGCAACACGAACAATCTGCCGGAGAGCTATCGCGGCCAGATCGACTTCTTCGGCGTCTACTGCCACGAGCGTCAGGCTGTCTATCTCGTTCCGGTAGACCACGTGCCCGACGTCGCGGCTCACCTTCGCCTCTCTCCGCCTCGCAACGGCCAGTCCAAGGGGATCCGCTGGGCGAGTGACTATCTGTTGAGATGACGCCCGAGCGGGGTGACGCGCGAGTCGGGTGGGCGCGAAGAGCGTGGCCGGAGCCCGCACCCTCGCCACGCGCGGTCGCTGGCGGCTGGGGCAGCCCGGCCGCGCGATCATGAAACTACACTGCCCGGCGGCGTGGCGTGCCCGCCGCACCCGAGCGAGCGACAGGAGGGCGAGCGTGGCCACCGGCTACGACCCCCATGAGATCGAGCCCCGCTGGCAGCGCTGGTGGGAGCAGCACCGGCTGTTCGACGCCGACGACCTGTCGGAGAAGCCGCGCTTCTACGCGCTGCACATGTTCCCCTACCCCTCCGGGGATCTGCACATGGGCCACGTCGAGGCGTTCGGCCTCGGCGACGCGGTGGCGCGATATCAGCGGCTGCGCGGCCACGAGGTGATGAACCCGATCGGGTGGGACTCGTTCGGGCTGCCGGCCGAGAACGCCGCGATCCAGCGGGGGGTGGACCCGCGCGAGTGGACCTATGCGAACATCGAGCGCCACGTGGCCACGATGTCGCGGCTGGGGTTTAGCTGGGACTGGTCACGGCGGCTGCACACCTCCGACCCGGAGTATTACCGCTGGACCCAGTGGCTGTTCATCCGCCTGTACGAGGCCGGGTGGGCCTATCGCGACACCGCCGATGTGAACTGGTGCCCGTCGTGTCAGACGGTGCTGGCCAACGAGCAGGTGGTCGAGGGACGCTGCGAGCGGTGCGACGCGGAGGTGACCAAACGGGCCTTGGAGCAGTGGTTCTTTCGGATCACCGACTTCGCCGACCGTCTGCTCGACGACATGGCCCACCTGGAGGGCCAGTGGCCCCAGCGGGTGCTGACGCTGCAGCGCAACTGGATCGGGCGCAGCGAGGGCGCCAACGTCACGTTCCGGATCTGTCCGCGCGGGGTGCCGGCCGAGCAGGGCGAGGACGTGGTGGTCTACACCACCCGCCCGGACACGCTGTACGGGGCGACGTTCTTCGTGGTGGCCCCCGAGCACCCGCGGGCGCGCGGCTGGGCGGCCGCGGGCGACACGCTGCACAAGTTCGATGAGTTCCTGGCGCGGGTGCGGCGCAAGAGCGACGTGCAGCGCGAGGCGACCGGCACTGACAAAGAGGGCATGGCGCTGGGCGTCGAGGCGATCAACCCGGTCAACGGGGAGCGGCTGCCGGTCTATGCCGCCGACTACGTGCTCATGGGGTATGGCACCGGGGCGATCATGGCGGTGCCCGCCCACGACCAGCGCGACCTGGAGTTTGCCCACGCTCACGGTCTGCCGGTGCGGGTGGTGGTTTCCCCGGAGGGTGGTGAACAGCCGGATCCGCAGACGATGACCGAGGCGCTGGCCGGCGAGGGGGTCACCGTCAACTCCGATGACTACGACGGGCTGCCGTGGCCGGAGACCAAGAAGCGCATCACCGCCGACCTGGAAAAGGAGAGGCTGGGCGGCTTCGCGGTCAACTACCGCCTGCGCGACTGGCTGGTGTCGCGACAACGCTACTGGGGCGCGCCGATCCCGATGGTGCACTGCGACCACTGCGGCGTGGTCCCCGTGCCTACCGACGAGCTGCCGGTGCGACTGCCCGAGCCCGACGACGTCGACCTGCAACCACAGGGCGAGTCGCCGCTGGCCAGCCACCCCACGTGGACCAAGACGGCCTGCCCGAAGTGCGGCGGCGAGGCGAGGCGCGACACCGACACGATGGACACGTTCGTGGACTCGTCGTGGTACTTCCTGCGGTATTGCTCACCGCACCGCGACGACGTGCCCTTCGCGCGCGAGGACGTGGCGCGGTGGATGCCGGTCGACCAGTACACCGGCGGCATCGAGCACGCCATCCTGCACCTGTTGTACGCGCGGTTTGTGACCAAGGCGCTGCACGATCTGGGCCACGTCGGCTTCGTCGAGCCGTTCAAGCGGCTCAAGAGCCAGGGCATGGTCATCATGCAGGGCGCGAAGATGTCGAAGTCGAAGGGCAACCTGGTCGAGCCCACCGACATCGTGGCCGAATACGGCGCCGACACGTTGCGCACCGCGGTGCTGTTCGCCGGGCCGATCGACGAGGACGTCGACTGGGCCGACGTGTCCGAGGCGGGGGTGTTCCGCTGGCTGGGGCGTTTGTGCCGGATGGTGGACGAGCACATGGGCACCGGCGGGGGGGACGCCGAGCCGGCCGGGGACGTGGAGTCGGTCGAGCGCGCCGCGCACCGGACGATCGCCGCCGTCACCGACGACTTCGAGCAGTTCAAGTACAACACCGCGATCGCCAAGCTCATGGAGCTGTCCAACGACATCGGCGCGGCCCAGCGAGCCGGGGTCCGGGGACCGGTGGTGCAGCACGCGCTGGAGTCGGCCGCGGTGATGCTGTCGCCGGTCGCGCCGTTCGTGGCCGAGGAGCTGTGGCAGCGGCTGGGTCGGGAGCCTTCGGTGGCCTTCGCGCCGTGGCCCGCCTTCGATCCCGACAAGCTGGCCACCGACACGGTCACCGTCCCGGTGCAGGTCGACGGCAAGGTTCGCGCCGAGATCGAGGTCGCCGCCGACGCCGGCGAGGACGAGGTGGTCGCTGCCGCCTACGAGCTCGACAACGTGGCCAAGCACTTGGAGGGTCGCGAGGTCACCAAGACCGTCTGGGTGCCGGGACGGCTTCTGAACCTGGTCACCACAGCCGCTGACTGAGCCGCGCCCGCAACGGCGCGCTGTCACCGATCCCGCGAACACGGTCGCGGCGTCGGGGCCGGCTTCCCGGCACGCTCGTGACGCGTCGGGCTGCTCGGCTCACATTTGCCGTCCAGGACGGAGTATGGTTCCGGAAGCCGGCCGATCACGGTCCGGTTGGGGAGACGGATGCGGACGGGTCGAAGGGAGCGTGGCGATGAGCGGGATCCGGGTGCTGGTGGGGACCAGCAAGGGGGCGTTCGTGTTGACGTCGGATGGATTCCGGCAGGTCTGGGAGGTGTCTGGGCCGCTGTTCGGGGGTTGGGAGGTGTACCACGTCGCCGGATCCCCGGCGGACCCGGATCGGCTGTTCGCCTCGCAGTCGAACGGCTGGTTCGGGCAGATCGTTCAACGCTCCAACGACGGCGGAGCGACCTGGGAGTCGGTCGGCAACGACTTCGCCTACGACGGCGAGCCGGGCACCCATTTGTTCTACGACGGGTCCTCCACGCCGTGGGCCTTCCACCGCGTGTGGCAGTTGCTCCCGGCCCGGGACGATCCGGATGTCGTGTTGGCCGGCGTTGAGGACGCCGCTTTGTTCCGCACCGACGACGGTGGCCGGTCGTGGGCGGAGCTGCCGGGCCTGCGGACGCACGCGTCGGCGCAGTCGTGGGCGCCGGGCGCCGGGGGGCTGTGCCTGCATACGATCCTGGAACACCCCGACGATTCGGCCCGGATGTTGGTGGCGATCTCGGCGGCGGGGGTCCTGTCAACCGACGACGG
>CAYQMQ010000217.1:0-4031 GCA_964418395.1 uncultured Actinomycetota bacterium | reverse complement strand
GATGATCCCCTTCGGCCGGCAGCGGCAGCAGCGCCACCATCAACACGGCGGCCAGCAACGCGGCTGTCGCCCGCACGGATCCACGCGCGCCTGTCAGGTGGTTGATCGCAACCCCGCCACTCCTCACCCGAGGGACCCGCACCCCGCCATCCTCCTTCAGGGCAGGAAGACCCGCCTTCCCCGTGAACCGCGAAACCTGCGCCCGGACCTTACCATGGCCTACCGGTCCCCGGACCGATCTCGGCCGGCCCCGTCCCCGCCCGCCCGGCCCCTGGGGCCGCGGCGTCCGAGCCCGGCGAACTCGGGACGGTCGGCCTCCAGGCATCTGTTACGCTCATCCTCGTTGGGAGCTCGGTCCGAGCGGTGACGACGCCTGTGTGACGTGCGACACGGTCCGGGAAGAGCGGGTCGGAGGATGCGATGGGGGTTCGGGACAGAACCCGGCTGTTGATCGTGGGGGCGATGGCGCTCCTGCTGCTCGTGCCGGGGGGCGCGGCGTTCGCCCAGCGCGACGCCGACGTCGAGGCGGACGTCACGATCGCCGGGCGGGACGCGACGACGATCGACCGCAACCAGCCGCTCGAGCTGGAGTCCGACGAGCCCATCGAGCTGACCGTCGCCGTCACCAACGCCGGGGACGAGGCGGTGTTCGTCCGGAGCGTGCGCCTGCGCAGCGTGGTGGTCGGGATCCCCTTCGTGGTCTACGAGACGCGGATCGACATGGAGGTGGAGCCCGGCGAGACCGGCGAGCGCACCTTCCGGCTGGACCTGCTCGATCTGAGCGGCCAGGCAACCGGGTTGATGCCCGCTGACGTCGAGCTGCTCGACGCCGAACGTCGGGAGGTGGCGGGGCTGCCGATCACCATCGATGTGCAGGGCTCTTTCTGGTCGGTCTACGGCGCGTTCGCGCTCGCGGTCGCCGCCCTCACCGCCCTGGTGCTGGGGCGCAACCTCATGCAGCTGGCCCGAGGGCGGCTGCCGGTCAACCGCTGGACCCGCGCGGTCCAGTTCGGGGCGCCGGGGCTGGGCATCGGGCTCGTGGCCACGTTCACCCTCTCGGCGCTGCGCATCTTCTCGCCGGCCCCGAGCTTGTGGGGCACGCTGCTGGTGGTGTTCGGCGGCGGCCTGTTCATCCTCGGCTATCTCACGCCGACCCCCGCCGACGAGTACGACGAGGCCGACGAGGCCGAGCGCGACCTCTTCGACGACCGTGCGGCAGCCGGCGCGCCCTCAACGCTCGGTCCCGACGATCGGCCCCGCACCGAGCGGGCGGCCCCACCAACCGTCGGCGATGAGCCGAAGCAGGAGCCCAGGGAGTGAAGACGAAGGACCACGACCTGGTCGCTGAGGCGCTGCCGAGCTACGAGATCGGCGACGAGCTCGGCCGGGGCGGATGGGGCGTGGTCCTGGCCGGTCATCACCGTCAGCTCGGCCGGCCGGTGGCCATCAAACAGCTGCCGCAGGCGTTCAGCGCCGACGAGGACGTGCGCGCGCGGTTCCTCGCCGAGGCGCGCGTCCTGGCCTCGCTGACCCACCCCCACATCATCCCGATCTACGACTACGTGGAGCACGAGGGGCTGTGCCTGCTGGTCATGGAGCAGCTGACCGGCGGGACGCTGTGGTCGCGCTTCACCGAGGCCGGGGTCACGCTGCAGAGCGCCTGCGCGGCGGTCATGGCCACCTGCGCCGCGCTGCACCACGCCCATGAGCACGACGTGCTGCACCGCGACGTCAAGCCGGAGAACGTCATGTTCTCCGACGACGGGGTGCTCAAGGTCACCGACTTCGGCATCGCCAAGGTGCTGTCGGGCAGCGAGGCCCTGGCCACGCGCGCTGGCGACATCCTCGGCACCCCCGCCTACATGGCCCCGGAGCAGGCCCTGGGAGACGACATCGGCCCGCCCGCCGACGTGTACGCCGCGGCCGTGATGCTGTACGAGCTGCTGTCCGGGCGCCTGCCCTTCTCCGAGGAGGGCGGGGCCATGGCGATCGTCTATCGCCACGTCAACGAGGATCCCCGTCCGGTCACCGAGGCGGCCCCCGCCGTACCCGCCACGCTGGCCGACGCGGTCATGCGCGGCCTCGCCCGCTCGCCCGACGAGCGGTTCGCCACCGCCGAGGACTTCGGCGTCGCCATCGGCGAAGCCGCCACCGCCGCCTGGGGTGTCGGGTGGCTGGAGCGCGCCGAGCTGTCGGTCGCCGCCCCCGGGCCGATCCTCGCCAGCACCATGCGGGCCACCGACTCGCCGCAAGTCCCGCCCCGGCAGCCGCCGAAGGCCCCGAACACGATCGTCGGTTCCGGGCCCGACCGGCCGCCGACCGACGCGGCCGACACCGGCACCGGCGCGGACCCCGACACCTCGGACAGCGGCGCCCTCCCACACGCCGAAGCCGAGCCGCCGGCGGCGCCCACCACGGAGCCTCCCAACGGTCAGGCTGCCGACGCCCAGGCGGCCCAGGCCGGCGAGGCGCCGCGGGTGCGCCCGGAGGCCGCCGGCCACGTCGCCGGCGCGGCCGCGGACGGGCTGGACGCCGACGAGCTCGTCCCGGTCCGCGAAGCCTTGCAGCGGCCGTCGTTCCCCGTCATCCCGCTGGTCAGCGCCCTGGCGCTGTTGCTCGTGACGCTGGGGGTGGCCTTCGCCGGGCCGGCCGCCGAGCAGCGCGACGAGGACCTGTCGCCGGGCACGCTCGAGATCGCCGGCGTGGACCCCGCCACCGGTCGCGTGCCCGAGGTGGACCTCGACGAGCCCGTCCCCATCACCGTCACCGGCACCAACGCCGACGCTCTGGAGATGCGCCTGTCGGTCGCCGGCGTCCCGTTCGGCGCCGAGCGGCGCGAGACCCTCGAGCACGAAGGAGACCAAGCCTCGACGCTGGCGCGCTTGCAGGGCAACCGCTACCTCGCCGCCAGCGTCGTCACCGCCGAGCTGCGGCTGCTGCGCGGCGGCGACGAGACCGCCGCCTACGAGTTCGGGGTCCGCAACGCCCAACAGCCGTTCCTGACCCTGCCGGGCGCGCTGGTCGTCGCCCTGGTGCTGTTCGCGGTGGCCTACGCCGAGTCGTTCTTGCGCCACCTGCGCCGGGGGCGCCGCCGCGTCAGCGGCATGATCGGCATGCTCGCCGTCGGCGCCGCCGGCGGCATGGCGGCGCTGGGGCTCGCGTGGCTGGTGGGCGGGCGCCAGCCGGTGCAGCTCACCGCGGTGTTGGTGGCTGTGCTGGGAGCCGCCGCCGGGCTGGCGGCCGCCCTCGCCGCCCTCCAGGTCGGCAAGCGACGACGACCGCAACGGGCGAGGCGCGCGGCGTGATCCCGCCGATCGTCGAGATCCGCCAACCCGGCAAGGCCCCTCTTCGGGTGGCGGTGCACGGAGAGGTCGAGGTGGGCCGCGAGTGCGACGGCGTCATCCTGCGGGACGGCAAGATCTCCCGGCAGCACCTCTCGCTGCGGCCGGCCGACGGCGGGGTCACCGTCACCGACCTGGGCAGCTCGAACGGCACGTTCGTCAACGGCACGCGCGTCGAGGACCCCACCGTGGTGGGGATCGGCGACGTGGTGGCCCTCGGCGACAGCGAGATCGCGATGCTGGACCTGTCCGACTTCGCTGAGACCGAACAGCTGAGCGTCGAGGAGGTGCTGGCCGCGCTGGCCGACCGTGACGCCCCGGCCGAGACCGAGGATCTGCCCTCGGAGCGGTCGTCGCGGCCCGAGGACGCCTCGTGACGCCATGCCCCACGCTCGACCGGGATCAGGCCCTCAGGACCCACGACGAGGCGGTGGGTTACGGGTCGAGGCGAGTCAACCCTCGGTGACGGGTTCTTGTCCTGCCGGTGCGCGGCACTACCATCGGTGGTGCGCGCCGAGCGCAGCGAGAGGAGCCGTGCCGTGACGTCCCGGCCCATACCCGAGGCCACCGTCCAGCGGCTGCCCGTCTACCTGCGGGCGCTCGTCGATCTCGCCGAGCGGGGCAGCCACACGGTGTCCAGCGAGGCGCTGGCCCGCGCGGCCGGGGTGAACTCGGCGAAGATCCGCAAGG
>CAYQMQ010000216.1:0-4043 GCA_964418395.1 uncultured Actinomycetota bacterium | reverse complement strand
CCAAAAAGAAAAGGGCCCGCCTCTCGGCGGACCCTTTCCCTTCCTCTCGTCGGTCCTGCCGCCGGCTACCCCCGGCGGAGGCCGGTAGTGCTACTGCGTGATCGTCACCGAGCTGCCGGACGTCTGCGTCACGGCCTGGTTCCCGGCGTCGTCCTGACCGCCGACGCGGAACTCGATGCCCTGCGTCGGGACCCGGCTGTCCGGATCGAAGGTGAAGGTCCACTCGACCCGGTTCGGGCTACCGAGCGTGGTGACGACCGACACGCTCACGTTGTCCGCGGTCACCGGATGCCACGGATGCGATCCGCTGGCGGCCGTCTCCCGCCAGTAGAGGATCACGTCGCCACCGTTGACGTTCTTCCAGGGATGGGAGGTGCTGAAGCTGTCCCCACCCGGGTTCTCGTCGTAGGTGTTGGTCGCCGTGACCGAAATCGTGCCGCTGCCGCTACGGGAGACGGTGCCGCCGGCGGGGCTCACGTCGGTGATCGCCCAGGTGTTGAAGTCGCCGGTGGTGTAGTCCGTCGTCGGGTCGTCGATCTCGGCATCTCTGAGCGTCTCGTTCTGCTCATCGCAGTTACCGGTGAGGTTGTCCCAGAGCGGCCGCACGGGCGCCGCACCGCCGGGCCCGCAGTCGGCATCGTTCGACGCGTTGAGCGGCGCCGCATCGTAGACACGGGCCGTCATGTCCAGGAACTCGGTCGGCGAGTTGCCCGGCGCGTCGCTGCCGTCCATCACCTCGATGCCCCGCGGGAAGTCCTGGTAGACCAGGGAGATCTGAGTCGTCCCCAGCATCAGCGACTCCTCGAACGCGGTCTCGCCGTCGAAGATGGTGCCGAGCCCGCCGTCCTGGATGGCGTCCTGGGTCCCGTCACCCGTGCGCGGCTGCATCACGATGCTGTGGGTCCCGTGGTTGAACTCCAGGGTCGCCCAGATCAGGTCCAGGGCGTCGGCCCCGTCCACCAGGAACTCCTCGGCCGTGCCGCCGACCAGCGGAACGTCGTGGTCGATGCCGCTAGCGACCGGATCCTCGGTGTCGATCAGCCACCGGAGCGTGATGTTGTCGCTCGTGTTGGCCGCGTTGTCCCGGACGAAGGCGTCGACGCTGTAGTAGCCGTCGTCGCTCGGCAGGCCCGGATGCGGCGGAACGTCGCTGTCCGACGAGGCCGGGTCACTCAGCGCGAGCGACTTCACGCACGCGGACGCCGGACCGGACGGGAAGACGCAGCTGCTCGTCGCGCTCCCGCCGAGACCGGTGCCGGTCTTCGTCTCCACCGTGGCCCGGATGGGCGTCGGGCTGAAGCCCGAGCTCACCGCGCCCGGATCGCTGAAGCTGAACAGCACGAACTGGCCGCCGTGAGCACCGGCGGTGCCTGCGGCGAACGCCGAGCTGCCGCTGCCGAAGGCCGCGGCCGTGCCGAAGCGGGTGTTCCCGCTCGACGAGCCGGAGAGCGCCGAGCCGGACGCCTGGTGCGCGATCGTCGGGTCGAACGGGTCGACGCCGAACGGGTCGCTCCCCTGCGTCGCGACGTTGCCGAACAGGTCCCACCAGCGGGCGCAGGCGATGTAGACGTCGTTGGTGGACGACGGACCCACGCCCTGGTCGAGGACGTCCTGTCCGGTCGTCACCTCACCGAAGCCCTCGGGGCAGGTGCCCCCTGCCTCGGCGGCGAAGAAGGCGCTCTGGTTCGAGTTCACGCCGCCGGGGCCGCCACCGGGGTCGGCGGGCGTCGTGAAGTTCGTGCTGAAGGGATAGTCCTCGTTGATCCACTGCAGCCGTCCCGGCGGGTTGACGGCCATCGCCCCGCTCAGCGTCGCCTGCTCGTTGTCCAGGTTGATTCCGGTGTTGTCCGGGTTCAACCCGCCGCCGGTGCTGAAGATGAAGTTCGGGTTCTGGAAGAACGCCGGGAAGACCGCCAGCCGAGCGCTCGGCCCGGTGTTGCCGCTGTTGTCGACCGAGCGGAGGGCGGCCTGGTCCGGGAAGTCCGGATTGCCCGTCGTGTAGCTGCCGACGCCTGTGCCGCCCGCCGTCTGAGCGGTATTCGCGTCGAAGGTGAACTCGAAACCGTTCACCGCGCCGTCGATGTCCTCGCCGGTGAGCCGCTCGATGGCGCCCGACACGTCCTCGGACGTGCTCAGCGCCGGGCTCGCGGCGATGACGTTCGTGTTCTGATCCTGGAAGCGGAAGGTCGTGTTCCGGATCGACCGGCCGGTCTCGTAGATGACGGGCACGCCGATCATCGTCAGGTGACCAGTGGTCCACCGGAACCCGTTCGGGCCCTGGGTGACCGGGTTGAAGTCACCCGGCGCCGCCGCGTCGCCGTTGTCGTTGAGCACCTGGTCGGAGATCAGGTCCCCGTTCCGCGTGTCGGGCATCTGGGTCTGCAGGTAGATGACCCAGCCCGACTGGTTGTCGAAGGTCGCCGATCGCTCGGCGGTGGCGGCGTTCTGGCCGCGCTCCTGGGTGTCGATCTCGGCCCGGACCGTGTGCTCGCCGTCGTCGAAGGTGTTCTGGCCCGTGAGGGCGTCGAACTGGGCCGAGGCGACCTCGAACACGATGTCGGTCGGGCCGGTCTGCTTGGCGAGGTCATCGGCCTGGCTGCTGGAGGTGAACGTCTCCGTGCCGACGACCACGTCGTCGACCAGCAACCGGACCTCTTCGAGAGTCTCGTCCCCGCGATCGACCTGCACGTTCACGTTGAAGGTGCCCGACAGCGGCTGCTGCTGCGCCAGAATCTCGACGCTGACCGCTGCCTCGTTCTGGATCTGCTCCACGACCTCGACCGAGGAGGAGGTGCTCCTGGACGAGGCGTTGTCGGCGCTGGCGTCGACCGTGATCGCGACAGTGCCGGAGCTGTTGCCCTGCACGGTGGCGATCTCGTCCACGCCGTCGCCGTCGTTGTCGCTGGTCGAAGTGACCTCGGCCACGTCGGTGTCGGCGGAGCTGAAGCTCAGCGTGAGCCCCTCCACCGAGCTGGTGGCGTCGAAGTCGGCCGTCAGCGTCGTGCTGGAGCCCTCCTCGACGGTCACCTCGGAGGGTGTCACCGAGAGGCTGCGGATCTCCGGCTCGATCTGCTCGACGGTGACGCCGGTGGAAGCCGTCTGGGCCCCATCCACGTTCGCCGCCGTCACGGTGACCGTCACGTTGACGGTACCGCCGTCCTGGCCGGTGATCGTCGCCGTAGCGCCGTTACCGGAGACCGTCGCCACGCTGGAGTTGCCGGAGGCCCACTCGAACGAGAGGGATCCGACGTCGCCCTGCGTGCTCACGTCCGCGGAAACGGTGGCCGTCTCGCCCGGCGAAAGCGTCACGCTGGAGGGCGTGACCTCGACCGAGATCTCTGGCTGCGGGCCGACTACCTCGCCCTCGTCACCACAGCCGACGAGCCCAAAGGCCGCAACGCCTGCCAGTAACAACAAACTAGCTAGTTTCTTCATGCACTCCTCCCAACAGGTCTAAGTGGTACTCAACTCTCGCGGACCCAAGGCCCGCCTCCCCCGTGCATAGCGCTGGCGACGCGATCCACAAAGCAAAGGTGGGAACCCGCCGTCTTCGGCAGCTTGCCGTGTTGAGGGTGGGACTGCTCTCGGGCTACCTGCAACTGTCCTCCTTCTGAGACACAGCTGCTTCACTGCAAATGACGCTCCAGCACCTTCTGATTCTGATACTGGCCGATACTGACTGCTTCCTCCCCCTCCCGGCAAGCCCGGGGAGCGGAACAGCGCCCGCATAATAAGCGGGGCCCCGACAGGGGTCAAGTCCCCGATAGACCAGTGACCGCAAACTCGTATGCCCTCGCCAGCCGGCCGTTCCGGCGGCGAGGCCGGGAACCGATCATCATCTTCGCCGCCCTAGAGGATGGCGGCCCCTACACCTCGCGTCAACCCCCGCGACGGCCGGATGTTCGGACGGGAGGGCCTACCAGCCGTCTATGCCAGTACGTCACGTAGATAGCGGCCGGTGTGGCTGGCGTCGACCCGGGCCACCGCTTCGGGGCTCCCGGCGGCCACCACCTCGCCCCCGGCGTCGCCGCCCTCGGGCCCCA
>CAYQMQ010000215.1:0-4096 GCA_964418395.1 uncultured Actinomycetota bacterium | reverse complement strand
GGGATCGTCTACAAGACGCTCGGCCTGCTGGCGCTGACCGCGGTGACCACCGTGGTGGTGTGGGTCTGGGCCGGGGGTCAGCCGGTGGGGCTGCCGTTCGCCGGGATCGCGTTCTTCCCGCTGATCGCCGTGGCGGTGCTCACCGGCTTCAAGCCCCACCTCGCCCGCATCACCGCGCCCATCTACGCGGTGGTCGCCGGCGGGTTCATCGGCGTGTTCACGTTGGGCCTGGCCGCCATGCTCGACGCCGAGCTGACGATGCTGCCCACCCAGGCCGCGGTCGCCACGCTCGTGGTCGCCGGCGCGATGCTGGTCGCCTACCGCACCGGGCTCATCAAGGCCACCCGGCGCCTGCGCAAGGTGGTGGTCACCGCCACGATCGGCATCGCGGGCTTCTACATGGTCAACATCGTGCTGAGCTGGCTCGGCTCGCCCACCGGGCTGATCTGGGGCGAGGGCTGGCTGCCGATCCTGCTCAGCGTCGCCTTCATCGTGGTGGCCTCGCTGATGCTGGTGCTCGACTTCGACCTCGTGGAGCGCCTCGCCGGCGACGCCGACAAGCGCATGGAGTGGTACGGCGCCTTCGCGCTGGTCACCACCCTGATCTGGCTCTACATCGAGATGCTGCGGTTGCTGTCGCTGCTGCTGCGCGAATAGGCCTCCAGGCTCACGACCGCGCGGCGGCGCTGCCGGCGTCCGCGGCGCCGGGTGCGTGGCGACGGTGCCGACCCGTCCTCGTTGGTCCGACACTCACTCCGAACGAGCGGAGCCAGTGTCGGAGAAACCGCGAAGGTCGGCGTCGCGCCAGTCGCCGCTTGCCACCCTGCGGTCGGGGCCGGCGGCCAGCCGGGCGCGGGCGTCGGGGCCGGCGAGATACACCCAGGCGCGCACCTGCCCGCCCTCGTCGAGGCGGCAGGGGCGCACCACCCGGTCGTAGTGGTTGGCCGGGTCGCCCTCGGCCACGAACCCTTCGAGCTGGTCGAGGCGGGCGAGCAGCTCCCCATGGCGGCCCTCGGCGGGCCAGACGACCTCGCCACGCACCCACGCCCCCGGTTGTGGCGTGATGTAGGGGAACGGCAGCCCGTGGCCGTGCAGCGCGTGGTCGGCGAGCCAGGCGGGCGCGGTGCCGACCGCGTCGGCGACCAAGTGGTGGTTGGCTTCCCCGAGGCGCAGCGTGCCGTAGACGAACACCGAGCCAGCCACCACGGCACGATCCGTCATGGCCCCATGGTGACCACGACCCTCTGCCGGCGGCAGCGCTGCCCGTCAATACGGAATTTTCCGTATTGAGTCCCCTCACACCGGCGGGATAGGTTCCGCTTGTCCCGAGACGGGACAGCTGCCGGGCAGAGGGAGCGCACGCCCTGCCACCAGCGGGCAGTCGGCTGACGGTCACCAACGAGGAGGTAACGCTGATGCGCAAGCTGACGATGATCCTGGCGGTGTTGCTGGGCGCGATGCTCTTGATGGGCTCCCACGGCGGCGGCTCCCCGATGGACGGCATGGACAACCATCCGGCGAAGTACGGGCTGTGCACCGCCTACTTCAACGGCCAGGGCGGCGAGAACGGCAACAAGAACAACGCCCCGCCGTTCGCTGCGCTCGAGGAAGCCGCCGACGACGGCGACGAGGAAACTGACGACGACGTCGCGGAGTACTGCAGCGGCACGCAGCCTGGCAACGGTCATGGCAACGGCGGCGACAACAACAACGCCCCCGACCCGACCGACTGATCGCGGCCACGGTCAAGGGGGACGTCGAACGCGATCACGCGGGGGAGGGCCTACGGGCTCTCCCCCGCTTTTTGTGTTCGGCCCCGGTGTCGATGGCTCCCACCGGCGGCCGGACCCCGCCCACGACCCGGGGTGTCGGTCGCGGACGCCGCTGGTAGGCTCGGCCGCTGGCACGTCACGCGCCGGTAGCTCAGGGGACAGAGCAGCTGACTACGGATCAGCAGGTCGGGGGTTCAAATCCTCCCCGGCGCGCCAGCGACAGTCCGCCAGCGACAGTCCAGGAGGGCCCACGTCAAACCGGCGTGGAGGGAAGGCGCTTGCGTTGCCGGGCGCGTAGCCCGCTCCAGACGGTGACGGCGGCCGCCGCCGCAGCGAGGAGCCCCGCGGTCCAGGCGCGCACGGGGTCGGTGGGCTGGCGCAAGCGCCGGCCGGGGTTCACGACGTCGACGGTGTGGGCGCGGATGGCAGGGCCGCCGCCGTCGGTGGCGCCGTCTACCTTCCAGGTGCCGGTGACGGCAACGGTGGCGCCTCGATGGTGAGCGTCGCCGGTGACGTCGATGGCCCTGGCGTCCTTCCGCGGGATGCGCACCGGGACGCCGGCGTTGCCACCCATGGCGGTGCGGTGGCTGGCCACGGGCCCCGCCTGGCGGGCATAGGGATCATCGTTGACGTGCAACCAGGCCCAATCGTCGCGGGCCAACACGGCCCGGACGGCTTCGCCCTGGTAGGTGACGCTGCGCTCGTGGAACGAGCGCGGGCATTCGATCAACAGGGCGGCGGACACGGCGACGGGTTCGTCGGCCGCACCGACGTCGGGGCAGTCCTCGGGTGCGGCGACCACGTCGCCTTCGGGCTCAGCCGGCGGCTCGAGGTCGGGCAGCCGCCCGGCGGGATCGGCCAGCCATTCCAGCCCGGCGACAAGGGCCACGACCATGAGGCCGACGGCCAGCAGGCCAGCCAGGGCCGCCAGGCTGGTGACGCGGCGGGGGCCTCGGGGGCTCACGGTCGACCTCGGAACAGCGACCACACGTAGCCCAACAGCACCAGCACCGCCAAGAACTCTAAGCGGCCGATCCACATCTGCACGATGTAAAGGACCTTGAGAGGGGTTTCGAGGCCGGGGCCCACCATGCCGACGCTCAGGCCCACCGCGGCCGCTGCGCTGGTGGACTCGAACAGGGCTTCCTCCAGCGAGTAGCCGTAGAACAGGCCCACCAGCGCGCCCAGCCCGTACAGCAGCAGGTACAACACGATAATGACCACCGCGCCGCGGGTCAGCTCGGGGGTGAACAGCTGGGGGCCGGTGGCGGTCCGATAGGTGGGACGCACTTGAGCGCCGGTGGGCAGCAGCGAGCGGCGCACATCGGCCACGACGGCCTTGGTGGCGATGGCGGCGCGCAGCGATTTGATCCCGCCGGTGGTGGAGCCGGCCATGCCGCCCAGCGCCATGGCAAAGACCAGCGCGGCCGGGGCGAGCACTCCCCAGTCGGTGACAAACAACCGGTTGGGCACGGTATTGAACCCGGTGCCGGTGTGTGCCGACAACAGGTGGAAGCCGCCTCGCCGGAACAGCTCGACGACGTCAGCGTAGACCCCGAATCGCGCCAGCCCCACGGCGACGAGCGCGAACAGCACCGCAAGGCTCAGCGCCAAAAAGCGCACCTCGGTGCTGGCCCACACGGGACGGAGGCTGCGCTTTTGCAGCAGCACGCGATGCAGCGCGAACGACAGGCTGCCGGCGATCATCAGCACCGAGGCGACTGCCTCCACCAGCGCCGACTGGTAGAAGCCGAGGCTGGCGGCGGTGGGGGCGAACCCCCCGGTGTCAAAGGCCGCCATGAAGATCATCACGGCGTGCAGCCCGCCTTCCACCACCGGCATGCCCGCCTGCAGCATCGCCGCCCAGAGCGCGAGCGACCCGACCACCCCGAAGGTCAGCGCCACCCGCCAGATGAACCGCGCCGAATGCTGCACGTTCGGCCACACCCGCTCCTCGCGACCTTCCCCGAAGTACAGACCGGTCAGACCATGCCCGGCGAACATCGACAGCGCCACGAGCACCAGGCCCTGCCCGCCGAGGAACTGCATGATGTGACGCCACAGGTTCACCGCGTCGCCGACGTGGTCGAGATCGTTGATGACCGCGAGGCCCGCCGTGGCAAAGCCGCTCATGGCATCGAAATAGGCGTCCACGAAGCCCTGGTAGTGGCCCGACAGGAACAGCGGCACGGCGCCGACGAACGCCACCACCAGCCACGACAAGCCCACGACCGCGAGCGCGTGGGCTGACTTGAGCTCGTCGCGGGTGTGCAGGGCCAGCTCGGCACCGCGACCGATCAACAGCGCCAACGCGGCACCGATGA
>CAYQMQ010000214.1:0-4135 GCA_964418395.1 uncultured Actinomycetota bacterium | reverse complement strand
GCCTAGTCGTCCGCCAGGTCCACGAGGAGATCGATGAGCACCTCGACGTCGTCGACCACCACGAGGCGGGGGGAGTCCGCGCACTGCGACTCGACCTCCACCACCGTCGGCATCGTCTGCCCCGCCTCGGGCAGGCGGACGACAACGTCGGCGTCCAGCGCCACCGCCGTCGACTCGCTCAACAAGGCCACGGCCGCATGGCCCGGCCGGTCGGCGGACTCGGCGACGGTCAGCCCGCGCTCGCTGAGCTCGTCGCGCAGCAGATCCGCCAACAGCACGGGCTCGAGGTCGATGACCACCAACGGCGAGGCACCCTTTCCACCCGCCCCCGAAGACACCATAAGCCCATTCGACCATTCCGGAAAGCCGGCTCGCCTCATGCATTTGGGTGAATTCGGGCGAACAACCGGTGTCCGCGCGAGGGAGAGCTGATGGCACACGTTGCCTCCGCGCGGGCCCTTCTGGTCGAGTCTCATGACCTGCTCGCCCAGACGGTGACGAAGGCGCTCCGCGGCGAAGGGGTCGAGGTCGATCGGGCGCCGTCGAGCTCGGCAGCGCAGATCCTCGACGCCGCCGACGAGGGCCGCCACGGCCTGGTGGTGCTCGACGCCGATCGCGCAGGCGAGGCCGACGACATCGACGAGCTGATCGCCCAGCTGCATGCCCGCGATCTCGTCGTGGTGGTGCTCACCGACTCTGCCGAGGTCGCCCAGTCCGCGCTCGACCGTGGCGCCAGCCGCGCGATCCGTCCGGACCAGGGAGCGGCCGCGTTCCGCGAGGCCCTGGGGATCCAAGCGCGACGGGCGTAAGCCCCCGGCGGCCCGGGCGAGACGCCCCGGCGAAGTCCAGGCGCGACGCGCAGCAAGGCCCCGACGAGGCGGTCACGCGCCGGCGCGCTGTTCGACCTGGCTGATCGCCCGCAGGATCCGCTGCTCCGACACCCGCTGGCGGGTGCCCAGATGCTGGGCGAACAGCTGCACGCGCAGCTCCTCGAGCAGCCAGCGGATCTCGGCGGCCTCCTCATCGGCTTCGGGGCCCAGGCGGCGCAACAGCCGCACGTAGGCGCTGCGCACCTCGCCGACCCGCGCCATGCGCTCCTGGTCTCGCTGGACGTTGCCGCCGAGCTTGTCCAGCCGCGCGGCGATGCCCTGCAGATAGCGGACGAGGTCGTCGAGGCGGTGAGCGCCGGTGGCGGTGACGAAGCCGGGGTGGACCAGCCGGTCGCGGTGGGCGCGGGCGTCGTCGGCTGATGGCCGCAGCGGGTTGGGACGGCGGGACGATTCACGGCTGGTGATGGCGGCCAGCTGCCGGTCCACCTCGTCGGCGGCGGCGACCACCCGCCGCACCGCGGCCAGCGTCTCCATGAGGGTGTCGAGCAGCCCGGCGGCCACGGCGTCGCGCAGCTTCGCGAACCCGTCGGCGTCCCACGCCGGGCCCCCGTGGGCGGCGATGAGCGCGTCGAAGGCGGCCGTGGCGCAGTCGTCCAACAGCGCCGCGACCGACTCGTGCGGCGCCCGCGTGAGGGCGAGCTTGGCGGCGTTGTCCAAGCGGGCGTGCACGGCCTTGGCCGGCAGCGGCACCGTCAGCCGCAGCAGCCGGCGCGTGCCGGCCCACATCGCCCGGCGCTGCTCGCCGGGGCTGGTCAGCACGCGCACGCCGACCGTCGAGCCCTCGTCGACCAGCGCCGGCCGGCCCTGCACCGCCTGGCCGTGGTGGCTGACGGTGACCGTCTGCGGCAGGTCGCCGAACGCCCAGTCGGTGTGGCCGCGCTGCTCCAGGTCCGCGGCCGCCTGCGTGACCGCCCCGCGCAGATCGCCGGCCAGCTCGCGCTGCAGCGCCGGCAGGTCCTTGCCGGTGGCCAGGCTCGTGCCGTCGTCGGTGACGTGGAACGTCATCCGCAGGTGGTCGGGGATGGCGCTGGCGTCCCACGCCTGCCGCGGCACCGTCACCCCGCGCAGGCGGTGCAGCTCGCGGCCGAGCGCGTCGACCAGCGGTTCGTCGTCGGAGGGGGTGAGCCGGTCGAGGACGGCGCGGGCGGTCTCCGGCACCGGCACCAGGTGGCGGCGCAGGTCCTTGGGCAGCGCCCGCAGCCAGGCGATCACCAGCTCCAGGCGCAGCCCCGGCACCTGCCAGGAGAACGCCGCCGGGCGGACCCGGTTGAGCACCGTCAGCGGCACGTGCACGGTGACGCCGTCGTCGGCCGCGCCCGGGTCGAACCGGTAGGTCAGCGCGAGCTCCAGCTCGCCGTGGCGCCACACGTCCGGGTAGGCGGCCTCGTCGACGTCGACGGCGGGCGCGGTCACCAGCTGGTCGCGGGAGAACGCGAGCTGCTCGCGCTGCTCGTCGGCGGCCTCGGCCCACCACGAGGCGAAGTGCGCCGCCGACACCACCCAGTCGGGGATGACGGCGTCGTACAGGTCGTAGAGGTCGTCGTCGGTGGCCACGAGGTCGCGGCGCCGCGCGCGGTGCTCGAGATCGGCCAGCTCGCTGACGCGGCGGCGGTTGTCGGCCACGACCGGGTTGTGGGTGTCCCAGTCGCCGGCGACCAGCGCGTGGCGGATGAACAGCTCGCGGGCGGCCTGCGGGTCCAGGCCCGTGACCGTCACCGGGCGGCCGGTGATCAGCGGCACGCCGTACAGCGTCACCGTCTCGTGGGCCACCGCCGCCCCGCGCCGGCGGTCCCACCACGGCGGGCCGTAGCTGCGCTCCACCAGATGGGCGGCCAGCTGCTCGGCCCACTCCGGGTGGATGCGCGCCACGTCGCGGGCCCACAGCCGCGACGTCTCCACCAGCTCGCCGGCCATGACCCACGGCGGCCGATTGGCGGCCAGCACCGAGCCCGGCCACAGCGCGAACCGCGTGCCGCGCGCGCCCAGGTACTCCCGGTCCTGGGTGGGGCGCATCCCGACGTGCGACAGCAGCCCGGCCAGCAGCGAGCGGTGGACCCGGTCGGCCTCGGCGGGCGTGTCGTTGAGCGACAGGCCCTGCTCGAGCGCGGTCGCGCGCAGCTGGCGGTGCAGGTCGAACCACTCGCGCACGCGGCCGTGATGCAGGAACTCGGCCTGGCACCGGCGCTTGAACTGGTTCGACGACAGCGCCCGGCGCTGCTCGGTGAGGTGGTCCCACAGCCGCAGGTACGTGAGGAAGTCGGACTCGGCGGCGAAGCGCGCGTGCCACGCGTCGGCCTGCTGGCGGTGCTCGACCGGTCGCTCGCGGGGGTCTTGCACCGACATGGCCGCGGCGATGACCAACACCTCGCCCAGACACCCGTTGCGGTGGGCCTCCACGATCATGCGGGCCAGCCGCGGGTCGGCCGGCAGCGCCGCCATCGTGCGCCCCAGCGCCGTCAGCCGCTGGACGGGGCCGCCACCGTCGCGTTCCACGGCGCCGAGCTCGTCGAGCAGCTGCAGCGCGGCGTGGATGTGGCGCCGGTCGGGCGGGTCCACGAACGGGAACTCGCCGATGTCGCCGAGCCCGAGGTCGGTCATCTGCAGGATCACCGAGGCGAGGTTGGTGCGCTGGATCTCGGGGTCGGTGAACCGCGGGCGCGCGGCGTAGTCGGCCTCGGAGTACAGGCGGATGCAGATGCCCGGGCCCTCGCGGCCGCAGCGGCCGGCCCGCTGGTCGGCCGAGGCCTGCGAGATCCGCTCGATCGGCAGCCGCTGGACCTTGGTGCGCGGGCTGTAGCGCGAGATGCGGGCGGTGCCCGCGTCGATCACGTAGCGGATGCCGGGCACCGTCAGGCTGGTCTCGGCGACGTTGGTGGCCAGCACGATCCGCCGAGCGCGGTGCGGTTGGAACACCCGCTGCTGCTGCCAGGCGGGCAGCCGGGCGTGCAGCGGCAGGATCTCGGTGCCGGCGAGGTTGCGGGCGCGCAGCGCGTCGGCGGTGTCGCGGATGTCACGCTCGCCGGGCAGGAACACCAGGACGTCGCCCTTGGGACCTTCACGACGGAGCTCGTCGACGGCGTCGCACACCGCCTGGGCCTGGTCGCGCTCGCCGTCGCCGTCCTCGCCGTCGTCGAGCGGGCGGTAGCGCACCTCCACGGGGTAGGTGCGCCCCGACACCTCGACGATCGGCGCGCCGTCGAAGTGGCGCGAGAACCGGTCCACGTCGATGGTGGCCGAGGTGATGA
>CAYQMQ010000213.1:0-4141 GCA_964418395.1 uncultured Actinomycetota bacterium | reverse complement strand
GCCGGGTTAAGCCGACGGGGTGGTCTGGTGAGCCTCTCGCGAATGCGGTCACGAGCGCACACCACGTGGGGTTGTAGGTGATGACATCGGCTGAGGGTTGGGGCTGGAGGGCTAGCTGCGTTCCACGGTCCGTGGTCGAGCGCGTCGCGGCCTTGGCGGGTGATGGTGTCGATGCGCCGGCCCGGTCCGGCTGCTGCAGCAGTTTTGCGCGGCCTATCGAGCGATGCGACGCACGAGAAAGTCCCAGGCCTGTCGCAGAAGCTCGTCGCTGTAACAGTTCGCCCGCTTGGAACGGGCCTCGTTCTCTGACGAGTAGTGCACCGCGCCCCCGGCGGCAAGCACCCGCAGCTGCATCTCGCAGGCCTTGTCCAACAGCAGCGTGGTCACCACGGCGGTGGGCACGTCGGCGGCGGCGACGACCACGCCGTGGTTGGCCATCAGCGCGGCGTTGCGGTCGCCCAAGGCCGCGGCGAGTCGACAGCCAAGCTCGGAAGTCAAGACCAGATCGCCGGTGTCGGTAAACCGTGCGAGCGCGGGCGGCACGAACAGCGTGGCCTCGTGGGACACAGGCTGCAGCGCCGCGCCGGTCGCGCCAAAAGCGACCGCCGCCGGCGAGTGGGTGTGCACCACGGCCCCCACGTCGGCGCGGGCGCGGGTGATCTCGGTGTGGATGGGGTACTCGGCGTGGCGCCGCCCGTCGCCCGCCAGCACCGTGCCGTCCCAGCCCACCAGCACCACGCGGTCGGCGGTGATCTCGTCGAACCCGTAGGTGCTGGCCTTCATCCACACCCCGCGTCCGTCGGGGTCGCGAGCCGACAGATGACCCCATACGAGGTCGCTCTGCCCACCCTCGGCCAGGACCCGGCAGCCCATCGCCACGAGGTCGCGCAGATCGTCCACCTTGCGCCCCAACCATGGAACGGTTCAACGTCTGATTGTTTTGGGCATCGTGACATTATCATGTGCGCCATGAGCGACGACGACGGATTCCAGGCCATCCGACAGGAGCGCGTGCACGAGCGAATCGCACGCCAGCTGCGGGCGCGGATCCTGGAGGGCGGCTACAAGCCCGGCGACCGGCTGCCGCACGAACAGCAGCTGATCGAACGCTTCCAGGTGTCACGGTCGGCGGTGCGCCAAGCGATGCAGCAGCTCGAACAGCAAGGCCTCGTGGAGGTGCGCGTGGGCTCGGCCGGGGGCGCGTTCGTCGCTCATGCCCAGATCGAGCCGGTCCGCGAATGGTTCGAGAACCTCTTCGCTCTCGGCAGTATCGACCGGACGCAGTTCCTTGCCGCGAAGGCCGTCATCGAGCCCGAGGTGACCTGCGCCGCGGTTCAGTGCATCACCGAGGAGGAGCTCGACCACCTCGGGACCGTGGTCGCCGACACCCGGGACGCCGCCGCGAACGGCGACCACGAGAAGCTGTTGGAGCTCTCCCTCGAGTTCCACCGGATCATCGCCGCGGCCACGAAGAACCCCGTGCTCGAGCTGGTCCTGTCAGCGCTCGTCGAGGTCGCCCACCACATCCCCGAGTTCCACGAGCAGCCCACCGGCGGCTGGGAGCCGGTGCTCAGCGATCACGAGCAGCTGCTCGACGCCCTGCGCCGACGCGCCACCGACGAGGTGCGCGACATCATGCGGCGTCACGTCGACACGGTCAGCACCGCGTTCGCCTCCAGCACATCCTCGCAGAGCTGATCGCCAGGGGCGGCGTCGCGTCGCGCCCCGTTCGCGGGCCCCCTCCCCCGGCCTCTCTCTGAAACCCCGGTAACGTGAAACTAATCAACCATTAACGGTTGAACAGTTCACTCTCCTTGTGTACGTTCCTGGTGCGGCCCCGTCGCAGCGCGGAGTCGCCCGACCCGTCCACGGGATCGCTTCCGTGCCCGGCACCAGCCCGCGTACGGGACGGTCCGCCCGGACCAAAGGGGGCGCGATGTCGCAGCAGACCATCGGGGTGGTGCTTCCTCCGATCAGTCCTCCCGAAGCCTTGTGGGAGGCGGCCGAGCGGGCGGACGAGCTCGACATCCATTCGGTGTGGGTCACCGACCGCACGTTGGCCGGCGTGCCCTGGCTGGAGACGTTCTCGGTGCTCGGCGGTCTCGCGGCGCGGACGCGCCGGGTGCAACTGGGAACCTCGGTGCTCGTGCCGGCCCGTCGGAATCCCGTGCTGGTCGCCCACGGCCTGGCCAGCATCGATTTCTTGTCGGAGGGTCGGCTCACCGCCGGCATCGGCGCCGGCGGGCTGGAGGCGCAAGAGTTCGACATCGCCGACGTGCCGCTCGACAAGCGGGGCGAGCTGACCGATGAGTACATCGAGCTCATGCGGCGGCTGTGGACCGAGGCGAACGTCACCCACCGCGGCGAGGGCATCGAGTGCGAGGACGTGACGGTGCTGCCCCAGCCCCACCGCCCCATTCCGATCTGGACGGGCGGATCATCGCCGCCAGCGCGACGGCGCGCCGCCTGCCTCGCCGACGGCTGGCTGGGCATCTTCCTCACACCGGAGCAGTATGAGCCGGCCTGGCAGGAGATCACCGACGCCGCGGTGGACGCCGGCCGCGATCCGGATGCGATCGTCCCGGCTATCTACCTGTTCTCCAGCATTGCCCCCACCGAGGACGAAGCCAAGGCCACCTTGAGCGCCGTGGTCGAAGGGCTGTTCGGCGTCTCTCCAGACCAGCTGCCCCACGCGTGCCTGTGGGGGACTCCGGACGACTGGGTCGACCGTCTCACGGAGTACGGTCGCGCCGGGGTCGCCCATGCGAACACGTTCCTCGTCTCCCAGGACCTGCCACGCGACATCGAGCTCATCGGCCGCGATGTCGCGCCACGGCTGCCCACCGTCGTCGGCCGACCGCAGGTCGAACGCCAAGGCTGATCGTTCGCTGCCGCTGCCACGCCCGGGATGTGAGGAGGAGCCGATGACCGCCACCGACCCCCGCCACGGCCCGACCACGACGCTCGACCCGACGGGCTGGGAGCCGCTGGCCATCCCGCTGGGCGAGGGCGACGTGTGGATCTGCGAAGAGCCCTCGGCTCGGACGCGGGTGACCGGCGACGCCGTGGAGATCGACGCGGAGTGCTTCGAGCGCGCCCACGACCACGTCCAGATCCTGGACAACCCCAAGCACCTGCTCGTGTCCAACGAGTCATTCCCGGTCCCGGCCGACCGGCCGGTGACGTTCCGCGCGGAAATGGCCGCCGAGAGCGTAGGCGGCAACCCGCACGACTTCCGAGACGGGTTCGCCGCGTTCAACGTGCTCGACATGGCAAGCGGGCTGGTCCTGGACCACGCGGTCACGTCGGCGCGGACGTGGGCAATCGCGGAGCGTCTGCTCATCCCCGGCATGGTCCCGCCCGAGGACGCCTTCACCTGGATGGTGGAAGCGCCGCTGGCGGTGCCCGAGGTGCGGCCACGCGAGCTGCGCGAGTTCGCCGTGACCCTCGACGCCGCCCGAGGGTCGGCCACGTGGTGGGTGGACGGCGCGGAGGTGTTCCATACACCCGAGCTGCCGCTGATCCCCGCCGAGGTCCGACTGGGGGTCGGCTTGATCACGCTGCACCCCTTGTCCGACGCTGGCAGCACGTCGCTGCGTGGTCAAGGCGTCCGGGGAATCTGGCGCAACCTCGCCGTCACCTCGTGACGGCACACCGCTGACGCGACACCGGGCCGTGATCGGCTCGTCGTGGGGCAGAAAGGAGACGCCATGCTCTCGCTCGACCAGGACTGGACCACCCTTCCGTCGCGCAACCAGCTCATGCAAGAGCGGGGCCACCGCGAGCTGGACGCGCCTCCGCCACCGGAGGTCCAGCCGCGGTGGACCATCCCCGACGAGGTAGTGGTCACCGCCGCCGTCTCCGGGCGCATCGTGCGCGAGAGCGGGTCGGAAACCACCCAGAACTTCCCGCTGGATGCCGACAGCTTCCAGCGGGCCGCGATCGACACCCTGGAGGCCGGAGCTGCCGGCGTCCACGTCGATTTCGGGGGGATCGCCGCCATCCAGGAGTCCGGCCTGTCGGTGACCGAGGCCTACGATCAGCTCATCGCCGGCATCAACGCCGGCGGCATGGACTGGGTGCGCGACGTCAACGTCCTGCGCGGCAACAACTTCGCCGAGAACATCTACCCGATCTCGTC
>CAYQMQ010000212.1:0-4149 GCA_964418395.1 uncultured Actinomycetota bacterium | reverse complement strand
GGCATTTCGCCTCGTTGGCCCACTGCTGCTCGTACAGGTGGATCATCCGGTCCCCGTATGGTCCGTCACCCTTGGTCCGTCACCCTCCGGCTCCCAAGCTTTCCGTTTCCAAGCTTGGAATTTCACAGATGTCATTGTGACCTCACGCACGGCCACGTCAACCCCCGACCGCCGAATGGCCGGTGGACGATCGGGCAGGAACGGTCAGGTGGGGCTCCGCTGGTGAGCGTGCCGTGGTCCCTTCGACGGTTTTTGTACTTGAGAGGGAGCCCGGGGCGGCCGATCCTGTGGAGTAGTGACTGGCGAAGACGCCGCTGCGTTGAGCGATGACCTGGTCGCCGCCCTCGGCGACCGGGACGCGGCCGCTATCACTGCCGCCTACGAGGCGTTGAGCAACCCGCTGTTCCGGTTCGTGCGGTCGCGGTGTGCCAGCGACGAGCTCGCCGCCGACATCGTCGAGGCGACGTTCGTCGAGCTCATCCGGACCGCCCCCCGCTTGGAGGGCGGCGCGGCGGGCCTGCGACGCTGGATGTTCACCGCTGCGCGCCACAACCTGCTGGACGAGCAGCGCAAGCAGCGGCGCCGCGGCGACGTGGCCTTCAGCGACGAGGACGGCGCGGACGGCGGCGACCCGGCCACCGGCGACCGCCTCCCCGACGACGACCAGGCTCGAGGCCAGCCCGGCCACTCCGACCCGGCCCCCACGCCCGAGGAGCACGCCACCGCCGCCGAGCGCGACGCGGAGGTGCGCCGGGCACTGGCCACGCTGCCCGACGACCAGCGCGAGGTGCTGGAGCTGCGCTTCGGCGGTGAGCTGTCGGGCAACGAGATCGCCGAGGTCATGGGCCGGTCGCCGGGCGCCGTCCGGGTGTTGCAGCACCGTGCGCTGAAAGCGCTCGCCACCGCCCTCGGTGACCGACATCCGGACACCGTCGACGACCAGGTCGACGGCGACGCCGGTGATGCCGCCAGCCACGCGGCCGCCACGCTGCCCCGTCCCCCTCCCCCGCCGGGCCGCTGAACGGAAAATCCCTGTAACGAACCCGGCTTTCCACGCGCTAACGGAGTGCCATGCCTTCACCGACCGACGCTCGCCCCGACCCCGGCCCCGGCCCGGGGATCGAAGCTCGGCTGCGCGCCGAGCTGGGCGAGGCGTCCTTGCCCGACGAGGTGCGCCAGCGCCACCTGACGCGGCTGCACGCGCTGGCGGCCGAGCTGGGCCCGCCGGCCTCGGCCGACGGCAACGGCACGGGGCAGGAGGCCGCGGACCACGCAACGCCCGCGACCGTCTTGGGCCACACCCGGCCCTTCCGCGTGGACCGTGACGCGATCCTCTCGGACCAGGACGGCCAGACGGCCGGCGACGACGGCGCCACCACCACGGTGCCCGACTTCAGTCACACGCCCGACCAGGGCTCCGGTCCGGCGGGCGAGCGCGCCCGTCGCCGCTGGTTCGCGTCCACGACCCCCCGTGTGGCGGCCGCCTCGGTGGCGGCGTTCGCCGTGATGGTGGCCGGCGGCGGGTCGGCGGTGGCGGCGTCGACCGACGCGCTTCCCGGCGAGGCCCTGCACTACGTCAAGCGGGCCGTCGAGCAGGTGCAGGTGGCTGCGGCGTGGTCCGATTCCAGCGAGGTGGAAGCGCATCTGGGCGTGGCCGAGGCCCGCTTGGAGGAGGCCCTGCGATTGGCCGCCGGCGACGGCGACCTCTCCGAGCTGTCGACGACCCTGGCCCGCCACGAGGCCGCCCTCGACGCTGCGGCGGAACAGGCCGGCGATGACTCCGCCCTCGTGGCGTCGGTGAACGAGTCCACCGAGCGTGCTGCGGCCCGCCTGGCGGACCTCGTCGAGGAGTTGCCCGACACGGCTGCCCCCCAGGCTCGCGATGCCCTCCAGCGAGCGGGCGAGCGTCTTGAGCAGCGCCTGCCGGCCGAGCGCGACGACGACGGCAACGCACCCGACCCGACCGACGCGCCCGGCGGCGACCGGTCCGGTCCGGACTCCCGCGGAGGCGACCAAGACCTCCCACCCGCCCGCGATTCCGGGCAGGGCCCGGCCGATGCTCCCGGCCATGGCCGGAGACCCGGTGACAGCGGCAACAGCGAGGAGCCGGCTCAGCCGGATTCCGGTGACGGCGCCAACGAAGGCCGCGCCCCCGACGAGGCGGCTCGACCCGACGATGCCGGCCAACCCGACGACGCAGCCCCGCGCAACGGGAGCCAGGCCGACGGGGGCCAGGCCGACAGGGGTCAGGCCGACGGGGGCCAGGCCGACGGGGGCCAGCCGGATGACACCGGTCAGCCCGGCGGGGCCAACGAACCCGACGCAGGTGCCGGCCAGGAGGACCCCGGCGAACTCAACGGCGGGACCCCCGATAACGGCGGCGCGTCCGACAGCCCCGCGTCACCGGACGACGGCACGCAACAGCAGGAAGCGGAAGCGCCCGACAGCCCGACCACATCGAGCGGGCAAGAGTCGGACGAGCCCGGGGGTGCCGAGACCGGAAAGCCGGGAACAGCGTCTCAGTCCGAGACCGGCGGCTCCGATCAGACCGACTCGACCGGTTCCGACGACGACGTCGATCGGGCATCCAACGACGCCAGCAGCTCTGACACCGACGGCGCCGGCCCCTCCGGTGAGAATGAGCCCGGCGACACCCCCTAGACCATCCGGGCTCCCCCGCCGATAGAGGTCGCGCGCGAGAGCTTGGGGGGGACTCGCTCGCGGCGCTTCGAAGCCTCGGCGGCGAGCCGCAATGCCGCACGGGCCGCCACGGCGGCTGCGGTAGCGTGCCGCATGCCCACCGGCCACGGTGTTGAGGGAGGGTGGCAGCGTGCCAGAGTTCGATCCGCGCGACCCGGTCGGACTCGCGCGGATGCTCACCGACGAGGAACGCCAGCTGCAGGAGTCGGTGCGCCGGTTCGTGAGCGACCGCGTCCTGCCCGACATCGGGGAACGCTTCGAGCAGGCCAGCTTCAACGCGGATCTGGTCGGCGAGCTGGGCGACATGGGGCTGCTTGGCATGCACCTGGCGGGTTACGGCTGCAGCGGCGCGAGCCACACCGCCTACGGCGTCGCCTGCGCCGAGCTCGAGGCCGGCGACAGCGGGGTGCGGTCGTTCGCCAGCGTCCAGGGGTCGCTGGCGATGGGCACGATCCACCGGTTCGGCAGCGAAGCCCAGCGCGAGCGCTTCCTGCCGTCGATGGCGGCTGGCGAGCTCGTGGGCTGTTTCGGCCTGACCGAGCCCGACGCGGGCAGCAACCCCGCCCAGCTGCGCACCACGGCCCGCCGCGACGGCGACGACTGGATCCTGAACGGCACCAAGTCGTGGATCACCAACGGCGAGATCGCCGATGTGGCGATCGTGTGGGCCCGCACCGAGGACGGCGTGCGGGGGTTCCTGGTCGAGGCCGGCACGCCGGGGTTCGCCGCCCATCCGATGCGGCGCAAGCTGGCGATGCGGGCGTCGGTGACCTCGGAGCTCACCTTCGACGGCTGCCGGGTGCCGGACGCCAACCGGTTGCCGGGCGCCGAGGGGATCCGCGCGCCGCTGTCGATCCTGACCGACGCGCGCTTCGGCATCATCTGGGGGGCCACGGGCGCGGCGCGGGCGTGCTACGAGTCGGCGCTGGACCATGCGGCGGTGCGCGAGCAGTTCGGCAAGCCGATCGCGGCGTTCCAGCTGACCCAGCGCAAGCTCACCGACATGGCCACCGCCTTGGGGCAGGCCCAGCTGCTGGCGCTGCATCTGGGGCGACGCAAGGACGCCGAGGGGCTGGCGCCCGAAGAGGTGTCGATGGGCAAGCTCGCCAACTGCCGGGCGGCGCTGGACATCGCACGCTCCGCGCGGTCGGTGCTCGGCGCCGGTGGGGTGACGCTGGAGCATCCGCCGATGCGCCACATGGCCAACCTCGAGGCGGTGGTGACCTACGAGGGCACCGAGGAGGTCCACACGCTGGCGATCGGCCGGGCGCTGACCGGGCACAACGCGTTCACGTGACGCCGTCGCCGGCCAGCCCCCGTGCCGCGTGTCAGATAATCACGCGATGTTCGAGTTATCTGACACACGGCGGGCGCGGTCGCGGCGGGCGCGTTCCCGGCGGACGCGCCGCACGTAGCCGCGCACCCAGTCGCCGTAGTGGAACGGGGCGA
>CAYQMQ010000211.1:0-4162 GCA_964418395.1 uncultured Actinomycetota bacterium | reverse complement strand
GTGGTCGTACCCGTCAACGTCCATACCCAGATCATACGTTCGGGGTGTGACTGCTGGGAAAAATCGGCCCGCCAACCTGGGGAAAAAAACCGACGGCTAGCTGGGCGCCCCGCAGGCCCCTCTGTCGCTAGGCCACCTTGCGGGCATCCCCTCGAGGGACAGCCGGTGCGCGCCGTGCCGATCAGCCGCTGTCGGCGCGCACCGGGTTGGCCAGCGTGCCCACCCCGTCGATTTCAACCTCGACCCGGTCGCCGTCGACCAGCGGGCCCACGCCGGCCGGTGTGCCGGTCAGCAGCACGTCGCCGGGCAGCAACGTCGCGAACTGCGAGCAGAAGCTGACCAGCTCCGCGACGCCAAACACGAGGTCGCCGGTGCTGCCGTCCTGGCGGGGCTCGCCGTTGACGCGACCCTGGACGCGCACCCCCTGCGTGGGGTCGAGCTCGGTCTCCAACCATGGCCCCAGCGGGCAGAACGTGTCGAAGCCCTTCGCCCGCACCCACTGGCCATCGCGGCGCTGCAGGTCGCGGGCGGTGACGTCGTTGGCGCACGTGTAGCCGGCGATGTGGCGCCCGGCCTGGTCGACCGGCACCTTCCGCGCCAGCCCGCCGATGACGACCGCGAGCTCGGCTTCGTGGTCCACCTGCCCGGACAGCGTCGGCAGGACGATGGCGTCCTCTGGCCCGATCACCGTGGTAGGGACCTTGGCGAAGATCATCGGCTCGGGGGGCACGTCGCTGTCCATCTCGGCGGCGTGGTCGGCGTAGTTCTTGCCCACACACAGCACCTTGGTGGGGATGACGGGGGCGAGCAGCCGCACCTCCTCGATCGGGGCCACCCGGTCGGTCTCGGTGAACTGTCCGAACGGCACGCCCTCGATCAGCTGGGCGACGGTGCCCTGCTCGGTGTCGCGCACCAGCGCGTAGGTGGGACCGTCGGGCCGCTGGACTCTGGCGAAGCGCAACGGGTCGCTCCTGGGTCGGAGGTAATCTGATTACGGCCGCCAAAGCCTACTGGCCGGCGGGCGGCCGGCCCACGGTGTGCGCGTCGACCCCCGTCGCTCGCCAGGGGGAATGTTGGTCCCCGGGGGCCTTGTCCCCCGGGCCAGGCTCGTCCACCGGGCGAGCCTCTTCAGCCCGGCCGAACCGGCCGTCGTGTGGTGTGATGGCGTCATGTCCACCCCCGCTGATGCCGAGGACGTCCAGGCCGGCGCCGAGCCTCCCGACCCCGACGGAGGCTGGCCTGAGTCCGCCACCATGGCGACAGCCGACGCTCCCGCGGCTCGGGCCGTTGCGGCGCTGGCAACGGTCGTGGCCGACCTGCCCGGTGGGGTCCGGCGCGCCGAGCAGGACCGCATGGCCGCCGCGATCGCCGGTGCGGTCGCCGGCGGCGACACGATCGTGGTGGAGGCACCCACCGGGGTGGGCAAGAGCCTCGGCTACCTCGTACCCACGGTGATGGCCGGCCGCGGCGACGACGAGAGCGGCGGAGTTGACGGGGACCCCGGCGACACCCGCGAAGGCGAGCACGGCGACCGCCGGGCAGACGGCCCCGTGCTGAACGGCGCGGACGGCCCCGTGCTGGTGGCCACCGCCACCAAGGCGTTGCAGCAGCAGCTGGTCGACGTCGACTTGCCACGGCTTGCCGTTCTCGACTCGCAGCTGACGTGGGCCACCGCCAAGGGCCGCGCCAACTACCTATGCCTGGCCCGTCTCGACGCCATCGACCGCGGTGAGGAGCAGGCGCTGTTCACCGAGCGCGTCGACCCCAACGCGTGGGAGCGGCTCCGCGCCTGGGCCGGCGAGACCGACGACGGCGACCGCGCCCACGCCCCGGACGGGGTGACCGATGCGCTGTGGGCGCAGGTGTCGGTGTCGTCGAACGAGTGCCCCGGCGCCCGGCGATGCCCGTTCGGGGACACGTGCCACGCCGAGCAAGCGAGAACGCGCGCCGCCAGCGCCGACGTCGTGGTCACCAACCAGCATCTGCTGCTGCTCAACGCCACCTTCGACGGAGCGCTGCTGCCCGAGCCGGCGGTCACGGTGGTCGATGAGGCCCACCGGCTGGCCGAGACCGCCAGCAGCGTGTTCGGGTGCGCCGTCGGACCCGGGCGGCTGCGGTGGCTGGCCCGCCGCGGGCGGCCCACCGCCGGCGAGGAGCCCGCCGACCGCCTGGCTGAGGCCGCCGAGACGCTCGGCGCCGCCCTCGAGGAGGCTCCCGCCGGGGAGCGGGTCAACCCCGGTGAGGGCGCGCTGGCAGCTGCGCTGGCCACCGCCGAATCCGCCGTCTCTGAGCTGCGTCGGACACTGCGCGGGCTGGCCGACCCCGAGCCGGACGACCCGGACGTCGGCTACACCCACACCGGCCCGACCGGCTTGGACGAGGAGCGCACCCAGGGCGCCATCGTCGACGGGGCGGCCCGGACGCTGCTGGCCGAGGTCCGCGCGCTGCGCGAGCACGATCACGACGAGGCCGTCGCGTGGATCGAGACCACCGAGGGCGGCGGGCTCGTGCTGCGGCTGGCGCCGATCGAGGTGGCCGGCCTGTTGGCCGGCGCGCTCGCCGACGCGCCGCCGCTGGTGCTGACGTCGGCGACCTTGAGCGTCGGCGGCGACCTGTCCCCCACCGTGGCCGGCTGGGGGCTGCCCGTCGACCGTGTGCGCACCGAGCAGATCGCCAGCCCGTTCGACCACACGCGGCAGGGCCGGCTGTTCGTGCCCAAGCACCTCCCGGACCCGCGCCGCCCCGAGTGGGAGACGCAGGCGCGCGACCTGACCTGGCGGCTGCTCACCGCCGCCGGCGGTCGGTCGCTGGTGCTGTTCACCTCCTGGCGACGGCTGCACGAGACCGCCGACTGGCTCGCCGAGCACGGCGCCCCCTGGCCGCTGCTGCGCCAGGGCGAAGCCGCCGCCAACCAGCTCATCGCCCGCTTCCGCGACGAGGAGACCAGCGTGCTGCTGGCGACCATGAGCTTCTGGGAAGGGGTCGACGCGCCCGGGGACGCCTGCCTGCAGGTCATCATCGACAAACTGCCCTTCCCCCGCCGGGATGACCCGCTGCTGGCCGCCCGGCGCGAGCGCGCCGAGGCCGCCGGACGGTCGGCGTTCCACGACGTCGACCTGCCGCTGGCAGCCGTCCGCCTGGCGCAGGGGGCGGGGAGGCTGATCCGCTCGTCCGACGACGTCGGCGTGGTCACCGTGCTCGATCCGCGCCTGGCCACCGCGGGCTACCGCTCGGTGTTGCTGGAGTCGATGCCGCCGTTGAAGCGCACGATCGACGTGACCGACGTCGAAGGGTTCCTGGCCGCGCATCTGGAGCAGCGCGGCGACCCACGTGACGAGCGCCGGTGGGACCGGTCCCGGAACACGGGTGAGGGTCATGGGTGACACCGCGCAGCACGGTCGCTGGGAGGGTGAGGCCTACGCGCCATGGGCAACACATCACCGGTCGGTGGACGAATGGTTCCTCGAGCGCCACCGTCCAGAGCCCGCGGATCACGTCGTGGATGCCGGCTGCGGCACCGGAGAGTTCACCCTGCGCCTCGCGGAGCTGGTCCCCGAGGGCCGGGTGACCGGTGTGGAGCCCGACCCGTCCATGCTCGCGGTCGCCCGACAGCACGGCCACCCCCGCGTCGAGTTCGCCGAGGGGAGGATCCAAGAGCTGGACCAGGTCTGCGAGCCCGGCTCGGTGGATCTGGTGGTCAGCCGAGCCGTGTTCCACTGGATCCCGCTGGCGGAGTACCGGCGCTGCTACGAGGCCATTCTGCGGGTGCTCCAGCCCGGTGGCTGGCTTCACGCGGAGTCCGGCGGCCCGGGCAACGTCGCCCGCGTGCAGGACGTCCTCGACGGCCTCGCCCGCCAGCACGGGCTGTCGACGGCGGCTGTCACCTTCGCTGACCCCGGCACCGCGCTGGAGCTTTTGGAGCAGGCCGGCTTCCGCGTGCCCGAGGGCGGTGTGGCCACAGTGGCGCAGCGCCGGCCGTTCGATCGCGACCAACTCGCCGGCTTCCTGCACACCCAGGCAGCGATGGCCTACATCGCCAACGCCGACAGGGAACGGAGCACCGCGTTCCTGGCCGACGTCGACCGCCGGATCGACGACCTTCGCCGACACGACGGCACCTACGACCAGACGATGGTTCGCCTCGACGTGCTCTGCCAACGCC
>CAYQMQ010000210.1:0-4171 GCA_964418395.1 uncultured Actinomycetota bacterium | reverse complement strand
GGGACGAAGCCGCCGTGCGCGAGGCGCAGCGCCGGGCCCAGCGACGACTCGACCTCATGACCAGCCGTCTCCGGGCGACCGGCGCCCAGGTCGACGGCGAGCTCGGTGTCGCCGATCCTGTGGAGGCCACACGCGACGCGTTGCGACGCGAGCCCGTCGACGAGGTGATCGTCTCGACGCTGCCCAGCGGACTGTCCCGCTGGATGAAGCTCGACCTACCCAGCCGCGTCGCCGAAATGACCGACGTGCCGGTGACCACCGTGGAGGCCGAGACCTGACGTCGACGCGTTGTCGGCACCGACAGCCGCAGGGTCATCGGACAGTGGCCATGTCCCGGTGTTGGGGGTGTCGCGGTGCTCGATCACCCCGTCCCGGGACTGTGGACGATGTTGGCCGCCTCTGCGATTCCGGAGATCAGGAGGGTGCGCGAGGGGGGACTCGAACCCCCACGGGCAAAAGCCCACTAGGACCTAAACCTAGCGCGTCTGCCGTTCCGCCACTCGCGCTCGACGAAGGTGCTCGAGCGGGCTGCCGCTGCTCACTTCTCGAGCAGCGATGGTAGTCCCTCCTCGTCCCGCACGTCCTCCAGCGCCTTGACGAAGGGGCTGTCGGCGCCGAAGTCCTGAGCGACCGCCTCGATGATGTACCCCCACGCGCCGGGGGTGGCGAAGGGCCGCAGCGAGGCGAGCGTCCGCCCCTGCAGCCAGTCGCGCTCGGACTCGTCGGCCCACAGCTCCGAAGGCTGCTGCACGTGGCGCTTCTTGCTGGCGCGCTCCACGGCCTCGGTGTACAGCACCTCCTCGTGGAACGATGCCAGCAGGCGCCCGATCAGCCGGTCCAACGAGTCGGCGACCGCGTCCGCGTCCCCCTCAGCGGTGGCCGCCACGATCCGGTCATACAGATCGGGGTGGAGGAACTCGCGGGCCTCGGCGCGGACCTCCTCGTCGCTGGGCTCGCCCTCGTTGGCGACCATGTTCACCGTGCGGTAGGCATCGTGGATCGCCTCGGTGAGCACGGCCTGCTGTTGCTCGAGGGTGGCCGCGTACTCGGAGACCACGACCTCCTGCAGCTGCGCCTTCGTGGGCTTGCGTCGAAACATGAGGTCCACCGGTTCGCCAGCGCCACGGGCGGCGACTCGCCGCGGGTCGGACCCGCACCCTACTGGCGGACCGCCGCGGCGCCAAGGCGCGTTCAGCCGACCGGCTCCAGCAACGACGGATCGTCGTTGGCGGGGGTGTTGACCCGCGTCGACACCGGATGGGCCCGCAGCGTGCCCGCCGGCGAGCCGGCCAGCAGCGCGCGCACCGCGTCGGGATCGCGCAGGTCCCGGTCGAGCCAGGCGTCCCAGGCCTCGGGGCCCAGCACCACCGGCTGGCGGCTGTGCAGCTCGCGCACGTCCGGGCCCGCCTCGGCGGTCAGGATCGCGCACGTGTGCAGCCGCGCACCGTCGCCACCCTCGGGGTCGTGCCACACCGCCCACAGCCCGGCGAAGGCCATGGGCTCGTCGTCGGCCCGATGGACGAAGTGGGGGACCTTGGCGCCGTCGTCGCGGCGCTGCCACTCGTAGAAGCCGTCGGCGGGGATCAGGCAGCGGCGGCGGCGCACCGCGTCGCGGAAGGCGGGCTTGTCCGGGGCGGACTCGGCGCGGGCGTTGATCAGCTTGTTGCCGATCTTGGGGTCGTCGGCCCAGTGGGGGACCAGGCCCCAGCGGAAGGCGGTCAGCCACCGCTTGTCGTCGTGCTCGACCACCGCGCGCACCGTCTGGCTCGGCGCGACGTTGTAGCTGGGGGCCACGTCGTCGTCGACGCGCTCGTCGACCATGAACAGCCGCACGAGCCCGTCGGGGTCGCTGGCCGCCGCGAACCGTCCGCACATGGGGATCAGCATGCCGCGTGCGGCCGGCGCGCACCATCCGCCCGTCGCCCTCGCCGGGTTTGCACGGTTGTGACCGTGGCCGGGGGTCGGCTCGGCTGGGGGCGGGCAGTAGCGTGCTGCACCCGACAGTCCCCGATGACCGGAGGATCGACATGAGCGCCGTCGACGAGATCGTGTCCGCCAACCAGCAGTACGCCGCCTCGTTCGACCAGGCCGACCTGCCCATGCCGCCGTCGCGAAATCTGGTGGTCGTGGCGTGCATGGACGCGCGCCTGGACGTCTACCGCCTGGCGGGGCTCAACCTCGGCGAGGCCCACGTGATCCGCAACGCCGGCGGGGTGGTCACCGACGACGTGATCCGCTCGCTGCTGATCTCCCAGACGGCGCTGGGCACCAACGAGGTGGCCCTGATCCACCACACCGACTGCGGCATGCTCACCTTCAAAGACGACGACGTGAAGGCCCAGGTGCGCGACCAGACCGGCATCCGCCCGCCCTTCGCCCTGGAGGCCTTCCCCGACCCCGACGACGACGTGCGCCAGTCCATCAACCGCATCAACGCCAGCCCGTTCGTGCCCAACAAGAACGGCGTGCGCGGGTTTGTCTACGAAGTCGAGTCCGGCCGGCTGCGCGAGGTGAGCTGACCCCGCCGGCCGACGCCGACCCCGTTCATGTCCGCGCGGCCGCGCCGTCAGGCCGCGCGGTGTCTGAGCGTGGCGACGGTGCCGCGCGGCCCCTGAGCGCGGGCTGTGGACAGTCGCGCCCGCGCCCGTCCGACCTGTCTCACCCTCCTGCGATGCTGCGATGGCAACCCCACGTCACGCGAGCCACGGGAGGGAGGCATGAAGCGGTGCAGCCGTTGCGGCGAGTCCAAGCCCGTCGAGGAGTTCCCAGTCCGTAAGGTCAGAGGCGCGCGCCAGTCATGGTGTCGGCCGTGCAAGAACGCCTATGACCGGGACTGGTATCAGCGCAACAAGCACAGCCACATCCAAGCGGTGAACGCGCTGAAGCGGAAACGCAGCGAGCGAAAGCGGGAGCTGGTTCGCGACGCCAAGCGTGTCCCGTGCGCCGACTGCGGCGTCCGGTATCCGCCCTACGTCATGGACTTCGACCACGGCGAGCAGGAGAAGCGGGGCCAGATCTCCCAGAAGGTCGAGCTCTGGCCGGTCGAGCGGCTCGAGGCGGAGATCGCCAAGTGCGACGGCGAGCGGGCTGATATCAACCGCCGGCTCTTGCGGGACACGAAAGCGGCCCCGTGTGCAGATTGCGGGGTTCGCTACCCGCCCTACGTGATGGACTTCGACCACGCAGAAGGCGAGAAAATGGCGACCGTCGGGCGGATCGTGCGGAACTGGCCGACTGAGCGGCTTTTGAAAGAGATCGCCAAGTGCGACGTCGTCTGTGCGAACTGCCATCGCGAGCGAACCTTCGGCCCCGCCTGACCGGTACGCCGATGTGGAGAGCTCAGCTCGACGGATGGGGTGTTGGTGGGTCGCCAGGGATTCGAACCCTGAAACCGCTCGGTTAAGAGCCGAGTGCTCTGCCAGTTGAGCTAGCGACCCGAAGCGAGGGCATGATAGCGGCTCGGCCGTATTCGAGCCGCAAGAGACGGCTCTCCACCGAGTTCCAGCGGGTCACCGAGCAGTTTGCCGTCAGTCGCGCAGCAGGCTGAACCCCACGCTGACGATCGCCACCACCAGCCCGCCGCCCAGGGCCGACCAGAACCCCGTGACGTCGAAGGCCAAGCCGAGCGTGCCGGCCAGCGCACCCGTCAGCCACAGCAGCAGCGCGTTGATCACCAGCGCGAACAGCCCGAAGGTGAGGATGAACAGCGGCAGGGTGACGATGGTCAGGATCGGCTTGAGGATCGCGTTGATCACCCCGAAGATCGCCCCGACGAGCACCACGGTCAGCACCTGAGCGCCGAGCTCGTCCTCGCCGAGGGCCACGCCGGGCACGATCGCCGCGGCGATCCAGATCGCCACCGCGTTGGCGAGCAGCCGCAGCACGAATCCACGCATCGGCGGCACCCTACCCCACGCGGGGGGCCGGCAGCACTCGGGGGCCTCGCGCGGCCACCTCGACGTCCCGTCGCCACCCGAGGTTTGCCATCGGCACGAACGAGCCATCCTGGCACTAGCTGTCATCGAGAGCGCCGCGCTGAGTCTGGAAGGACACCGCGATGTCGACCGGCAACGTCTTGGTTATCAGCCTGGGTGGCCTGATCGCCGCGTTAGCGGTGCTCGGCCTCGGCATCTGGATCGTGACCCAGCTTCCGTAACCGAGGCTGTCGGGA
>CAYQMQ010000209.1:0-4172 GCA_964418395.1 uncultured Actinomycetota bacterium | reverse complement strand
CACCGCCTCGGCCGCCTCGGCCGGCGCGGAGGCCGCCGCCACCCGGCGGGCCACCTCCACCGGCCAGTCCCGACCGAGATGGTCGATCACCCCGTCGCACACCGCCACGAGGTAGTCGCCGGCCCGCAGCCGCTCGCGGCGGGGCTTCGGCGTGGCGCCCGCCCCCACCAGAAAGGGGGCGGTGCGGCTGATCAGCCGGGCACGCTCGCCGCGAATGCGCACCGCGGCGGTGTCGCCGAAGGTGATCGTCCACACGCTGCGGCCGACCACCGCCATCACGCTCAGGGCCGTGGCGCTGTCACGGCGGTCGCCGCTGAGGTCGCGGCGCACGTCGTCGACGGCGTTAGCGGCGGCCTCGGCGAGATCGATCACGGCGCGGCGGATGTCGCGCGGGGTGCGGGCGACCAGCTCGCGGCCGCGGGCGGCGACCGCGTCGATCGCGGCCGTGGCGGCGTCGGCCCCGACGTGCCCGTCGGCGACCGCCAGCACCGTGCCCGCCGGCCCGACCACCCCTGTCACCATGTCCTCGTTGGCGTCGAGGGCGGGCACCGCCTTGGGATAGCGCCCGGCCGACAGCGCGATCGCCGACTGGTCCCCCACCGACCGCACGACCCAACGGTCCAGCGTGGGATGCTCGGGGCCGTAGAGGGTCTGCAGCTCGACCTTGTCGGCTGCGTCAGCTGAGTCGGCAGTCATCACTTGGGAGCGGTGCCCATCCGGACGGGTCTCCTAACCGGACAAGCCCCGCGCTGGGCGGCACCGGGCGCACCGGGGCGGGCGGCCCCCGACTCTACCGGCCCGCGGGCGCCGCGCCGCCCGGGGCCCGCGGCGCCCCCCCGCACGGCGCGGTCAGCGCAGGCCCAACACCCCGGGGTTGCACACGCCGGCGGGGTCGAGCGCGCGTTTGGCGGCGGCCAGCGCGCGGCCGTGGGGCTCGGGCATCTGGCGGGCGTACCAGGGCGCGTGGTCGCGGCCGACCGCGTGGTGGTGGGTGATCGTGCCGCCGGCGGCCAGCAGCGCCTCGCTGGCGGCGGCCTTGAGCTCGTCCCACTGGGCCACGAGCGCCGCGGGGCCGTCGTCGGGGCCGAGACGCCCGGGCACCACCACCGTGAAGTACGGCGCCGCCCCGTCCGGATACAGATGCGTCAGGCGCATGGTGACCTCCGGCTCGGCGCCGCACACCTCCCGGGCCGCAGCCCCCACGGCCTCGATCACCCCGGCGCGCAGCTCGTCCAGCCGGCTCCACCGGCAGGCGGTCTCCAGCGTCTCCACCACACAGCCCAGCCGCACCAGCCCGTCGCGCAGATACGGCGCGGCCAGAAACGTCTGGCGCCAGGCGTCGGCGTCGTCGCCAGCATCGCGACCGCCGGCAGCGCTGCCAGCGCCGGCGGCGGCGTCGCCGCGCTCAGGAGCCGACGTCGGGGCAGGGGCAGAGCCGTCATGGGCGTCGTCGGGGGCGGCGCCGCGGCGCGAGACCGACACCGTCCCGCCGTGGTCGCGCGCGCAGCCGACCGCCTGGTCCAGCGCGGCGTCCACGGGGCCAAACGCGGACTCGAAGGCGAGCAGCAGCAGGGTGGAGCCGTCGGCCACGCCGGCGTGCAGCGCCGCCTCGCCGGGGTCCAACAGCCGCGCGCCGGCCGGCTGCAGCCCCGACTGGGCCAGGGCGCGGGCGCAAGCCAGGCCGTCGGCGAGGTCGGCGAAGCGCACGTTGGCCGAGCCGCGCCACCGCGGGCGGGGGCGCACCCGCATCCACCCGGCGGTGATCACCCCGAGGGCGCCCTCGGAGCCACACCACAGCGCGTCCGGCGACGGCCCGGCCCCCGATCCGGGCAGCACCCGTGACACCGCCCGCCCCGTGGGCGTCACCGCCTCGAGCCCGGCGACGAAGTCGTCGATGCGGGTGGGCCCGGTGGCGAAGTGGCCGGCCGACCGGGTGGCGATCCACCCGCCCAGCGTGGAGAACTCGAAGGACTGAGGGAAATGGCGCAGCGTCAAGCCGTGGGCGGCCAGGCCCGCTTCCAGCTGCGGGCCGTGGGCGCCGGCCTCGATGCGGGCGAGGCGGTCGATCGGGTCGACGTCGGTGACCGCCGACAGCCGCGAGAGGTCACAGCAGATCACCGGGTGAGAGAGATCGGTGCATTCGACGCCACCGACCACCGACGAGCCGGCGCCGTAGGGCACCACCGCGGCGTCGGCGTCGGCGGCCCAGCTCAGCAGCCGGTCGACGTCGTCGGCTCCGGCCGGATAGGCGACCACGTCCGGCGGGCGGGCGATCGCGCCGCCGAGGCTGCGGGCGACGTCGCGGAAGGACTTGCCGTGGGCGTGGCCGGCCCGGGCGCGGGCGTCGACGGCGGCGGCGAGGCCCAGCGTCTCGGGCAGCTGCGCCCGGGGCGGCGGCAGCGCCAACCGCTCGGGGTCGGGCGGATCGAACCGCGCCGGCGGCGGATGTCCGAGTCGCTCGGCCAGCGCGGTGGCCAGCCCGTCGAGGGCCGCGCCGTCCAGCGCCTGCTCGTGCGAGCCCCATCCCCACCAATTTTTTGCCATGACGCGCCTGACTAGTCCGTTTTGCGGGACAGATCCATTCGTCAGGACCACTATCTGTGCGGCACACTGTCGGTACCGTCACACCGTGAGGTTCTTAGGACAGCCTCTCACAGCACAAGACCCCCCTGGCGGTGCAGCGGGACGTAACGACGGGATGTCCACGCGCGCTGATCAGGTGGAACCCACCACTCGGCGCAACCAGGGGGACCGGGACGGATACGGGCGAAGGAGCGCGCATGCGGCCCGCCACGACCGTGACACTCGCGGTGCTGTTGGTGGCGATCGTCGGCGCGGTCATCGTCCAGCTAGCGATCAGCTGATGACCCGTCCGCGGGCGGCAGGGCCCACGCCTCAACCGCAGCAGGCGGCCACCGTGACAACCGAGCCTCAATGCTCACGTTGAACCTGGGAAGCGGCGAGCGGGAGCGAACCGGCGGGCGCGAGCAGCCCGGCGGGGATGACGAGCGCGTGGTCGGCGACCCCGAGGTCGTCGACCTCATCGCGCGGGCTCAAGACGGCGAGGAGCAGGCATTCGCCGGGTTGTACGACCGGTATGTCGACTCGATCTTCGCCTACGTCTACCATCGCGTGGGCCAGCGTCAGACGGCCGAAGACCTCACCGGCGACGTGTTCGTCCGCGCGCTGCGGCGCATCACCACCTTCCGCTGGCAGGGCGTGGACTTCGGCGCGTGGCTGATGACCATCGCCCGCAACCGCGTGCACGACCACTTCAAGAGCGCCCGCTTCCGCCTCGAAGCGACCGTCGACGAGGTGTTCGACAAGCCGCACGCGCACAACCCGGACGACCCCGAGCGGTTGGCGCTGACCGAGGAAGCCGCCCACGCCGTCCACGCGGCGTTGCGCGAGCTCAAGGGCGAGCAAGCCGAAGTGCTGTACCTGCGGTTCCTGGCGCACATGAACGTCGCCGAGACCGCACAGGTGATGAACAAGACCGAGGGCGCGATCAAGGCCCTGCAGTACCGCGCCCTCAAAGCCCTGGAAAAGAAGCTGCCGGAGGGAGTGGCGACATGACCGGCCGGCCAGGCGCGGATGTCGGATTCGCCGTATCCCACAGGGGTTTCGGTCGTTGAGACGCACGATGAGGCATAACGAGGCAGAGCGGCTGGCGCGCCGCCTGGAGCAGGCTGCGCCGGGCGCCCGGCCGGGCCCGGACCTCGAGGCCCGCGGCGGCGTGCGCGCGACCGACGACGCTCACGACGAGCTGTCGGGTCTCGTGTCGCTCGCCCAGATGCTGGAGGCGTCGGCGGCGGAGCCGTCGCCGCGATTCAAGACCGCCCTGCGCGAGCGGGTGCTTGCCACCGCGACCGAAGAGCCGCCGCAGCCGGCGTGGCGCGTCCATCTGCGGGGCGTGGTCGCCGACACCGTGGCCGCGTGGCGGTACTCCGTGAGCTCGCAGGTGGCCTCGGGGGCGCTGACGGCGGTCATGCTGCTGGCCGCGCTGTTCATCGGCGCGGGCATGTCGGTGCCCGGCGACCCCCTGTACGCGCTCAAGGACGTCTACCAGCAGGCCCAGCTGTCGCGGGCGTCGGCCCCGGTCGACATCGCCTCGATCCAGCTGAGCATGGCCGCCACCAAGATCGAGGAGACGGTGCGCGCCGCCGAGCGCG
>CAYQMQ010000208.1:0-4185 GCA_964418395.1 uncultured Actinomycetota bacterium | reverse complement strand
TGACCAGCGCCCGCCCGGCGTCGTGCAGCGCGCGCACCACCTCGAGCGGCTCGAACACGCCGGTGGGGTTGTTCGGGTTGGCCACACACACCACGTCCGGATCGTGGCGTTCGACCGCTCCGGCCGCGCGCGCCGGGGTGAGGCGGAGATCCTCGTCGAGGTCCACCGCGACGGTGCCGGTTCCCGTGGTCCGCGCGATGGTGGGCAGCGCGGCGAAGCCCGGCCGGGTGAGCAACAGCGTGCGCCCGGGGCCGCCGTAGGCCTGCAGCAGCTGGGCCAGGATCTCGTTCGAGCCGTTGGCGGGCCACACGCGCTCCGGTGGAAGGCCGAAGCGCTCGCCGAGCGCCGCCCGCAACCCCCACGCCCCGCGGTCGGGGTAGCGGTGCAGCGCGAGCTCGGACACGGCCGCGCCCAGCGCCTCGGTGAACGCGGCCGGCGGCGGCCACGGGGTCTCGTTGGTGTTCAGCCGCACCGACACGTCCAGCTGCGGCGCGCCGTACGCCCGGGCGCCGCCCAGATCGTCGCGGACCGGCACCCGTTCGGCGCTTACGGCGCGGCGGCCCGCGGCCTGGTCGGCGGCGGCGCTCACGACGGCCGCTGCCCGTCGAGGCGGGCCCGCACCGCCCGGCTGTGGGCGGGCAGGTCTTCCAGGGCGCCCAGCGCGTCGGTGACGGCGGCGAACTCGGCCAGCGCGTCGGGCTCGTAGCGCACCCAGTTGATCGGGGTGAGGAAGTCGGCGGTGCGCAGGCCACCGGCGAACCGCGCCGCCCCGCCGGTGGGCAGCGTGTGGTTGGGCCCGGCGGCGTAGTCACCGAGGCTGACCGGGGTGTGGCTGCCGACGAAGATCGCGCCGGCACACCGCACGCGGTCAGCGACCTGTTGGGCGTCGCGGGTCTGGATCTCCAGGTGCTCGGCGGCGAACGCGTCGGCCACGGCCACGGCGTGGTCGAGGTCATCGACGAGCACCACGCCACCGAGCGCGTCCAGCGCGGTGCGGATGCGGTCGGCGTGGCGGGTCGCGGCGATCTCCTCGGCCAAGGCGGCGTCGACCCGCTGGGCCAGGTCCGCGTCCGGGGTGATCAACAGGGCGGTGGCCTGGGGGTCGTGCTCGGCTTGGGCCACGAGGTCACAGGCCACGTGGACGGGATCGGCGGTGTCGTCGGCGACGATGGCCACCTCGGTCACGCCGGCGGGCAGGTCGACGCCCACGGCGGCCGCGGCCGCCACCTGCTGTTTGGCCTCGGTGACGTAGGCGCCGCCGGGACCGACGATCTTGTCGACCCGCGGGATGGTCTCGGTGCCGTGGGCGAGGGCGGCGACGGCCTGCGCGCCGCCGAGTCGCAGGATGCGGTCGGCGCCCCCGGCGATTCGGGTGGCGGCGAGGATCGCCGGGTCGACCCGCCCGTCGCGATCGGGCGGGGTGATCACCACCACCTCGTCCACGCCGGCGAGACGGGCCGGTACGATCGTCATGATCGCCGTGGACACCAGCGGCGCCACGCCGCCGGGCACGCAACAGCCGACCCGCCGCAACGGCACGAAGCGAGTGCCCATCGTGGCGCCGTCCCGGGACTCGGACCACCCCGTCGGCAGCCCGCGCCGATGGAACCAGCGCACCTGGTCGGTGGCCTTGGCCAGCGCGTCGGCGACGTCCGTGTCGAGCGCGGCGACCGCGCGGTCGACCTCGTCGGCGGGCACCTCGAACGGCCCGGCGAACCCGTCGATTGCGGCCGCGTGGTCGGCCACCGCCGCGTCACCGCGGTCGCGCACATCGGCCACGATCTCGCTCACGCGGGCGCGAACGGCGGCGACGTCCGCCTCGTCGGGGCGGGGCAGCCGGCCGGCGGGATCGGCGTGATCACCGCGCAGATCGATCCGTCGCAACATGGTCGGCAGCCTACCGCCGAGCGCCGCCGCGGCACCGCGCCCGCCCCCTGCTGCCCCAGCCTGCGGCCGGCGTCACCGACACTAGCCTGGGACCACAATGGAGCTTCCGATCTTTCCGCTGCGCGTGGTGCTCTTCCCCGGCAGGCCCCTCCCCCTCCATGTCTTCGAGGAGCGCTACCAGCAGATGCTGTGCGACATCCTCGACGACGACCGCCGCTTCGGGGTGCTGGCGATCCGCTCCGGCAGCGCCGAGGATCGCAACCCGTGCACGTTCGACGTGGGCTGCGTCGCCGAGGTGGAGCAGATCACCCGGCTGCCCGACGGGCGGGCCGACCTGACCACCCGCGGGATCCAGCGCTTCCGCGTGGACCGGTGGCTGCACGCCGACCCCTACCACCGTGCCGACGTCGTGCCGCTCGAAGACGGCCACGACGGCGCCGATCAGAGCAAGGTCGCCGCGCTGCGGGAGTTGCTGGTGCCCTACCTGCAGGCGCTCGGCGCCCCCGAAGAGCTCATCTGCCAACTGCCGGATTCACCCGACCATCTCGCCTGGCTCGCCGCGGCCGCCGCCCAAGTCGGCCTCGAGGAGCAGCAAACGCTGCTCGAGCTCGACTCCACCGCCGAGCGGGTCGACGGCACGCTGTCGCTGCTGCGCCGCGAGGCCAGCTTCATGCGCCACTTCGGCTCGGTGGGCTCGTTGCGCCCGCCGGGCCCGAACGGCGCCGAGCTCAACTGACCCCGGGGACCGCATGCTTGCCACCATCCCGCCCCCACCTGACAACGCCATCGAGCTCGGCCCCCTGACGATCCACTTCTACGGGATCCTGATCGCGGTTGGGGTCCTGGTGGCGATCCTCTTGGCGCGGCGCCGCTACGCCGCCCGCGGCGGCAACCCCGACCTCGTCGACACGGTGGCGCTGTGGGGGGTCATCGCGGCGTTGATCGGGGCGCGCCTGGGGTGGGTCTCCACCAACCTCGACCGCGTCCTCGAGGGGCCGTGGTGGTCGGTCTTCGCGATCTGGGAAGGCGGCCTGGCGTTCTTCGGCGGGCTCCTGCTCGGCACGATCGTGGCGCTCCTCGTGCTGCGCCGCGCCAAGGGGGACGTGCCCGCGTTCGTCGACGCGGCCGCGCCGGCCATCCCGCTGGCCCAGGCGATCGGCCGGTGGGGCAACTACTTCAACCAGGAGCTGTTCGGCACCCCCACCGACCTGCCCTGGGCGCTGGAGATCGAGCAGGGCGGCCAGATCGTCGACACGGTGCACCCGGCGTTCCTGTACGAGTCGCTGGCCAACCTCGTGCTGGTGGTGGTGCTGCTGTGGCTCAGCCGCCGGGCGCTGCTGCGCCCCGGCGGGCTGATCTTCGTCTACGCGATCGGCTACGGGCTGATCCGGTCGCTCACCGAGCAGATCCGCATCGACAGCAACTGGGAGCCGCTGGGCATGGCCATCAACGCGTGGTGGGCCATCGGCGTGCTGCTGCTCGGCGTGGTGGGGCTGGTCTGGTGGCAGCGCGGAGGGCCGCGCGGTGCCGACCGTCGCGCTCACGACCGCTCGGCCACCGGCGCCCGGCCGGCCGAGACCCCGCGGGGTGAGGGTGCGCCGTCCGGTGACGCCGGGGAGTGACCGCGGCGCCGGGGATGGCCGCCGGCGGCGGGCCGGTCGTCGGCGACGACGGGCTCGCGCGCTGCCCGTGGCCCGGCGACGACCCCGACTACGTCGCCTACCACGACCGCGAGTGGGGCCGGCCGGTCACCGACGAGCGGGCGCTGTTCGAGAAGCTGATCCTGGACGCGTTCCAAGCGGGCCTGTCGTGGCTGACGATCCTGCGCAAGCGGGCGGCGTTCCGGGCGGCCTTCGCCGGGTTCGACCCGCCGGCGGTGGCGGCGTTCTCCGCCGCCGACGTGGCCGCCTGCACCCGCGATCGCGGGATCGTGCGCAACCGCGCCAAGATCGAGGCGACGGTCGCCAACGCGCGCGCGCTCATGGGCCTGTGGGAGGCCGGCGACAGCCTCGGCGAGCTCGTGTGGGCCCACGCCCCCGCCCCGCGCCCGCGGCCGGAGTCCATGGACGAGGTGCCCACCGCCACCGACGAGTCCCGGGCGCTGTCGGCCCGGCTGCGCCAGGCCGGCTTCGCGTTCGTGGGCCCCACTATGATCTACGCCTTCATGCAGGCCGTCGGCGTGGTTGACGACCATCTCGCCGGCTGCCACGTGCCGGCCGAGGCTTGCGGCCCCGGCGGCGTCAGCCGGTGACCGCGTCGGGGCCCAGCAGCGACTTGAGGCTGCCGTAGAGGCTGGCG
>CAYQMQ010000207.1:0-4188 GCA_964418395.1 uncultured Actinomycetota bacterium | reverse complement strand
CGCCGCTGCTGCTGCAGCGGCTGGTCACGCGCGACGAGCCGGTGGACGTCGCCGCGCTGATCGACGCGCTCGCCAGCGAGGTCGCCGAGGCCGCCGAGGCCGAGCCCGGCGTGGACGCGCCGCCGCGCGGCCAGCTCGTCAAGCGGGTCGCCGCCGCCTGCGCGCTGCTGGTCGAGCTCGGGGCTGCTCGCTGGGGCCGCCCGCGCGGCCGCTTCGGCGAGCTCGCCGTCACCCAGCTGGGCCTCTTCGCCTGGCTGTTGGTCATCGTCAACGTCGACGGCGAGGCGGCCCCCTCGATCGACCGGATGCTGCGCGACGCCGGCTACCTCAAGGCCGACGGCAGCTCCATCACGCCCGAACCCGCCCCGGTGCCGACCGCCGACAGCTGACCGCCCCGTCGAGGCCCGTCCGCTGCGGATGCGCCACCTCGGCTGAGCCGCGCAGGCGTCAGCGGCGCTCAGCCCACACGAAGTCGGCGAAGCGCTGCACGGCATCGGCGTCCATCGCCGGCAGCACGTGGGCGTACACATCCAGGGTCAGCTGCACGCTGGCGTGGCCGAGCCGCTCGGACACGACCTTGACCGGCACGCCGGCGGCCAGCATCAGCGTGGCGTGGGTGTGGCGCAGGTCGTGCAGCCGGATGGGGCGCACCCCGGCGGCCGCGGCGTCGGCGCGGAACCAGCGGCTGACCACATCCGGGGTGAGCGCCACGCCGCTGGCGGCGGTGAACACCAGGTTCCAGGCGTTGTGGTGGGTGGGGCCGAGCGAGGCGGCGTCGGCCTGCTGGCGCTGGCGCTGGTCGGCAAGGGCCGCCACCGCCTTCTCGTCGAGGGTGACGGTGCGCGCCTGCGACGTCTTCGGCGGCTTCAGCCGAACGTGGCGGCGCACCACCGACAGCGCCCGCTTGACCACCAGCGTGCGCGCGTCCAGGTCGACGGCGTCCCACGACAGCCCCAGCAGCTCACCACGGCGCAGCCCCGTCGCCGCGGCCGTCACCCACAGCGGGTGGCGAGGGTGGCCCTCGGTGGCGGCGAGGAAGGCGCGCAGCTCGGCGGCGCTCCAGGCGGTGACCTCCTGGTCGTCGCCGAGCTCGTCGGCGCGCTCGGGGTGCAGCTTGGGCAGCATCGCCCGGTCGGCGGGGTTGCCGGCCAGCACCCCGTCGCGCACGCCGTCGGACAGGGCCTTGCGCAGGATCTGGTGGACGTAGCGCACGGTGCGCAGCGACAGCGCCCGGCCGTTGTGCCCGCCGGCGCGCAGCAGCTGCTGGTACAGCCGGGTGAGGGTGCGCCCGTCGAGGTCGGCCAGGGCCACGTCGCCGAGGTGGGCGAGGACGTAGCGCCCCAACACCGACTGGTACGAGCTCCACGTCGACGGTTGCAGCTGCGTGGTCTGCAGCTCGAGCCACTCGGCGAGGTAGGCGCGCAGCGTCACGGCGGCATCGGGATCGGACAGCGGGGCGGCGGGCTCGGCCATGGCGGGGCTTCCGGGCGGTGGTGGGACAGGGCTCGTGCGGATGGTGCCGCAGCGCCCGCGAGCGTCGGCCCTTGGCCGCCGCCGGCTTGTGGACAGGGCTGATGTGGCCGCAGGCCGTGGCAGTACATTCAGGGCATGCCCAAGGTCAGCGTGTACCTGCCGGACGACCTGAACCGGGCCGCCCATAGCAGGGTTGGGAACTGTTCGGCGGTCTGTGGACATCTGTGAACAAGGGTGGGCAACTGTGTCACACCCTCTCGGCATCATGCGAGTTGATGAAGCTGTCGACGTGGGCACGCCAAGCCGGGGTGCATCCCCGCACCGCCTACCGCTGGTTCCACGCAGGCCGGCTTCCCGTGGCTGCGCGGCAGCTGGGCACGGGCACGATCCTCGTTGACCCGCCAGCGCAGGATGATGGTGATGTGGCGGTGTACGCGCGGATGTCCTCGGCGGATCAACGAGCTGAGTTGGATCGCCAGGTGGCCGGTGTCGTCGAGCCCGCAACGGCGGCAGGTCTGGCGCCGTCGCGGGTGGTGGCCGAGGTGGGGTCGGCGTTGAACGGTAGCCGGCCCAAGCTGCGGCGGCTGCTTGCCGACCCGGCGATGTCGACGGTGGTGGTTGAGCATTGCGATCGGTTGACGCGCTTCGCCGTCGAGTACGTTGAGGCGTCGCTGGCCGCCCAGGGACGCCGGATTGTTGTCCTCGACGACGGCGAGCTCGGCGACGACCTGGTGGGCGACATGGTCGAGGTGGGCACCTCCATGTGCGCCCGGCTGTACGGGCTCGGGTCGGCGCGTCGCCGCGCCCAACGTGCGGTGGAGGCTGCTGGGGAGGCGGCAGCGTGACTGGCCAGACGGCGACGGTGGTGCAGGCGTATCGGTTCGCGCTCGATCCCACCCCGCGGCAAGCGCGGATGCTGGCCTCACACGTGGGCGCGGCCCGGTTCGTGTTCAACCGGATGCTGGCCGAGGTCAAGGCCGACCTCGACCGATATCACGCCGGCGAACCGACGCTTGTGGAGGGCTGGTCGCTGGCGGCGTTGCGGCGCACCTGGAACGCCCACAAGAACGACTGGGCGGTCAGCGCCGACACCGGCAAGGCGTGGTGGCCAGTCAACAGCAAAGAGGCGTACTCCTCGGGGCTGGCCGGCCTCGCAGATGCGTTGAAGGGCTGGAGAGCCGGCCGAACCCGCTTCCCGAGGTTTCGGAAGCGTCATCGGCCGATGGGGGTGCGGTTCACCACCGGCGCGATCCGCTGTGAGCCTGACCGCAAGCATGTGACCTTGCCGCGGATCGGACGGGTCAAGGCCCACGAGTCCACGAGAAAGCTCGCCCGCCGCATCGAACGCGGCACCGCCCGCATCCTCGCCGCGACCGTCAGCCAGGACGCCGCCGGGCGCTGGCACGTCGCCTTCACCTGCGAGGTGCAGCGCACGATCGGCCGTCCCGCCCACCAGCCACGCAAAGCTGAGGCGGTCGGGGTGGACGTCGGCGTGCACCGGCTGGCCACGCTGGCGCGCAGCGACGGCACGGTCGAGCACGTCGACAACCCGCGGGCGCTCGAGGCCGCGGGAAAGCGGTTGGGCCGGCTGCAACGCAAGGCCGCCCGCCAGCAGGCCGGCTCGCGACGTCGACAGCGCACCAGCCGCCGCATCGGCCGCACCCACCGGCGCGTGGCCGACGTGCGCGGTGATGCGCTCACCAAGCTCGCCACCAGCCTGGCTCAGCAGCACGACGTGGTCGCGGTGGAAACGCTCAACGCCGACGGGATGCGTCGCCGCAAGGCCGGCATGGGCAAAGCCGGCCGGGCGATCAACCGGGCGCTGGCCGACGCCGCCCTCGGCGAGCTGCGCCGCCAGCTGGCCTACAAGACCCGCTGGTACGGCAGCCGGCTGGTGGAGGCCGACCGGTGGTATCCGTCATCGAAGAAGTGCTCGGCGTGCGGAGCAGTGAAAGCCAAGCTCTCCCTCGCCGACCGCGTCTACGAGTGCGACGCCTGCGGTGTGGCGGTCGACCGCGACGCCAACGCCGCCCGCAACCTCCTGCAGCTCGCCGAACGCGAGCTGGTGGCACGGAGTACCGGGAGTCGCCCGGAAACTCCCTCCCCCCAGTGGGCAGGAAACGGACAGGGAGCCGAGCGTGAGACCGAGGCTGCGCCAGCAGCCGACGCAGCTGGCGACGAACTGTCAACCCCGCACGGACCCGAGCCGGATAAGACGGGGACGGCCTCGCCGCAAGGCGAGGCTGCCTGACCCGTGGATGTCACAGATATCTACATTTCAGGCAACGGCTTGTCCATCTCCGCGCTGACGCAGCGCGCCGTCCAAGAGGCGCTGCGTGAGCAAGCCGCCAACCGCTGGATCGCTGCGGTCCGCAGCCGGCCGGCGCGGGTCCATACCGTGTTGGACACCACCGCCGCGCTCGACGAGGCCCGGGAGGACTTCGGCGCGTGATCGCGCTGGATGCGGCCGCCCTGGTCGACGTGGTGCTGGATCAACCCGCCAAGGCCCGCCCGACCTCCCTGCGAGGTTCGCTCTGCGCCGGCCAACCCGAGCTGACGCACGCGAACGGGCGGCTGCTGTTCGGACCGCGATTATACATACATATAATTTGGATATGATGTACATATGAAGCGACGGACGACGATCGAGCTCGACGACGCCCTCCTCGCCCGCGCCAAGCGCGCCCTGGGCGTGTCCACCACGCGCGCCGCGGT
>CAYQMQ010000206.1:0-4200 GCA_964418395.1 uncultured Actinomycetota bacterium | reverse complement strand
GTCTCCCGGCCACCGCGGCGTCTCGCTGGCGCACGCTGCCGACCCCCCGGACAGCCGGCCCCCGACCCGGACCGAACCCCCTTCTCGCGGCACGAAGCCGCTCGTCACGGTGAGCACCGGTGAGCGGTTCGACATCGACGCCACCCTGCGCGCCCGCGTCGCCGACGCCCGCGCCTAGGCGGGCTGGATCCGGGCGCTACGCGCCGAGATCGTCGACCGAAAAGACACCGGCGACCTCAACCCCGACCTGGCCGCACCCGCGCCGGTCCACCAGACCCTGCTCGAGCTGCTGGCCCGCATTGACGCACTGCCGCGCGACGCCGAGCACGCCGATCTCGCCCTCCCCCCGCGCCAGCGGCTCGCCGCACTCGTCGATGCTTTTCGCTCCTGGCGCGGGGACCTTGCCGTACCGTCGAGAGAAAACGAGGAGCAAAACGAGGAATGAGATGAACGTTGTGAGGTGGTTGTGGCGTCGGCGGTCGAAGCCGTCGGCGACCGTAGGGCAGGCTGCCGGGTTGTTCCGTGACCTCGAGGCACGTGGGCAGTTGCGCCGCGACACGGGGATCGGGCGGATCTACCACCCGGGAGCGGTCTCCTACCGCGAGGCGGTACCCGAGAACGCGCTGCACGTGATCGTGCGCGGTGATCACGTCGCGGCGCACATCGATCGGGTCTCCCCGATCGAGTTTCCCGAGAAGGGACAGGCTCGCTACTCGATATGGCGAACCGCCGTGCACAACCTCGCCGGCATGGCCGAGGGCACGGTGCGCGCGCTGGGTGCTCGGCGGCTGAAGAGCCGCTGCGGGCCGGCCGGTGAGTGGGTCGAGGTGGACCACGACCTGATCACCCGTGTGCTGCACCCGGACGACGAAGCCGAGTTGCCGGCGGGGGCCCTCGACCGCCTGCGGCGAGCACTCGACGAGGGTGGCGCCGGCGGCGTGCGGCTGGTGCCGTTCAACGTCGTCGACGAGATCGTGCACTTGCTCGACCGGGATGGGGATCCGTGGAGTGTCCAGCTGGAAGCTCGCGTGGACGGCCGACTCGACGAGGAACGGTTGCGTACCGCGGTCGGTCAGGCGTTGGGTCGCCACCCGATGGCCCGTGCGCGCAAGGGCGCATCCCCTCGACGCAGGAACCGGGACTACTGGGAGATCCCCCGAGACCTCGACCTCGACCCGCTGCGCACGGTCGACTGTCCCGACGAGGCGGCGCTGTCGGCGGCCAGAGCGGAACTGCAGAGCCAGTCGGTGCCGTTGTCTCAGTCCCCGCCGCTGCGCATCTGGCTGGCCCGGACCCCCGACCGTGACGTGGTCATGCTCAACGTCAACCACGCGGCCACGGACGGGTTCGGCGCGGTCCGGCTGCTGCAGTCGGTCGGCCGTGCCTACGCCAACGAGGCCGACCCCCTCGCCCACGTGGACTTCCTCGCCGAACGCAGCCTCACCGGGCGTCTGTCCAGGCCCAGCGTCTCCGCGTGGGTGCGACGCCAGCTCGCCCTCGCCGAACGGCTCCGCGACCTCGTCTCGCCACCTGCCCGCCTCTCATCCGACCGGGGCAGCCGGCAACCGGGGTACGGCTTCCACCACGTGCGCCTTGACCCCGAGGAGACGCAGCGCCTGGTCAGCCTGGATCCTGCGGGCGACGTCAACGACCTGCTGGTGGCAGCGCTCCATCTGGCGGTTGGGACCTGGAACGACGAGCACGGGACGCCCTGCCGGCGCGTCAGCGTGCTCGTCCCCGCCAAACTGCACCCGTCCGAATGGCGCACCGACCTGGTCGGCAACTTCTCCCTGCCCGCCCGGGTCTCCACCAACCGGAGCGACCGCGCCAACCCCGGCCGGGCCCTCGCGGCCATCACGGCCCAGACCCGCCAGACGAAACGAAGCGGCGTGGGCACCGCCTTCCTCGAGATCCTCAGCCGTTCGTGGCTGCTGCCCTTGCGGGCGAAGCAAGCCCTCGTCGACCTGATTGGCGTGCTCGGCGACCGGTTCCTCGACACAGCGATTCTCTTCGACCTCGGCCACTTGGAGGATCCCCTGTCGTTCGGCCCCGACGCCGACGAGGTCGACGCGCTGTGGTTCTCCGCGCCGGCCCCAATGCCCCTGGGACTCTCAGTCGGAGCAGTCACTGCCCGCGGCCGGTTGCACCTCGTCGTCCGCTACCGCCACGCGCAGTTCGACGCCGACGCCGCCCGCGGCTTCGTCGACTGCTATCTGGCCCAATTGCGGCGAGTCGCCGAGTCCCTGGCGCCGTAAACGGTCACGACTGACCGACGTTGACCGGTGGGCTGGCTCGGTCAGGCTCCCGGTGTCAAGGGGTGCTCCACCCGCCTCATGTGCCTGCGCCCAGCGCCCAGTCCCAGTCACGGGCGGCCACGTCGCGCTGGGCCTGCCACACACCACGCTCGCCGCCGTGGGCGGCAGCGACCTTGGCAGCATGCGCCTGGTCGTCACGAGCGGCGACGCGGACGGCCGGCCGTGCCGCGGCGTAGTGGACGTCGACGCGTTCGGCCACGATCGCCGGCGTTGCCTCACTGGCCATCATGGGTCCCTGCACTTCGCGCAGCGCCGCGGCCGGTGGAGCCGCCAACCGGGCGAGTCGGCCGGCGTACCTCCCTCGTCCGCCAGTTGCCATGTATGAATAGTGCATCTTCGCGTTGACCACGAGCCCAGACCCGCCGAAACGGCGCCCGACCCGCTGCCCTGCTTCGACGCCCTACTCGTCCTATGGCGACCTCCGGCCAGCATCCACAGCCCCTCGCCGACACCGACGATCGGGCCGTGCCGGTCCACTGGGGAAGGTGATCTGATCCGCGGCGCGCACGCCTCGGCGATCCCCACGCTGGTCGAGCGGTCGTCACACCACGGCGATTTTCCACGAGGTACCCGTCAGGTCAGCCCTTACGTATCACCGCCGCGGAGTGCAGGCTCCCCTTGGTCGGCCAGGCCGGTCGGACCCGGCAGGAACCAGTGCTCCGTTGACGGGTCGCCGTTTCGAGGGGATCACATGACGTTGGCATCACACGTGGGGCACGCCGCTCGGGTGCCGGTGCTGTTGGCCCTGGTGTGGCTGGCCGGCGATCCGCGCCGGCAGGCCCTGTACGAGATCCGCACGTCCGAGGTCACCGGGCCGTGGCCCGCGGCGCTGGAGCTGGTGGCCGTGGGCGTGGCCTTCATGATCGTCGCGTTGTGGGGGCGGGCCGCCGTGCAGTCGCTGTGGCTGCTGGCCATCGAGGGCGCCATCGCGTTGCTGCTGGCGCTGCACGTGTCGACCTTTGGCGTGGTCCTGCGGCTGTCCCCGTGGACGCAGTGGGTGACGGAGGCAGCTGAGCCCCTGGCCGGCAGCTTCGGCGTCTTCGTCGTGGTGCCCGGCCTGGCGCTGGCGTGGCTGAGCCTGGTGGTGTGGTCGGTCATCCGGCGGCTGCGGGCCAGCCATCCGCTCTCCGGCGAACGCTCCAAGGCGGCGACCGCACCGAGCGCCGGGCCCGCATCCCCTGGCCGTTCCCACGCCGGCCAACCGTCCCACGTGGGATGGCAGGCGCTGCGGGTCCCGCTGCTGGTGGGGGTGCTGTGGCTGAGCACGCCAGTCCGCGATGAGTTCGTCGTGCCGCTCACCCGTCTGCTGGGGGGCGGAACCGGGGCCGTGGACCCCTCGAGGCTGTGGCTGCCGGGGCTGGCCCTGGCCGCGATCCTGGCCGTGTTCATGGCCGCGCTGTTGGCCGGGCGCACCCGCCGTCAGCCGCTGTGGCTGCTGGCGCTCGAGGCCATGCTTGCTGCGGTTGTGCCGCTGATGGCGGTCCTCACGCCCGTGGTCCTGTCCAGCGAGGCACCTCCTGCCTGGTTCCTGGGCCTGCAGCGGACCATCGCACCCCTCGCGGTCGGCTCGATTTTCCTCTTCGGGGCCACCATCGCCTGGCTGGCCGTCATCGGCTGGTCAGCCGCCCGGCAGCTACGAGGGCGTGGACACCGGGTGCCCCCTGAGGGGCAAGGCGAGGCGCCAGCGGCCCCATGACCGCCACCGCGATTGGCCGACGAGACCACCGGCGCGTCAGTAATCCGGCCGCAGCCGCAACCGCCTCCTGCTATGACGATCTGTCGTCGCCCCCTGCCCCAGCGATCCAACGAAACTCATCTCGCAATACCCGGACATCGGCGGTTGTGCCGTCACGGTCCAACTTCGGTTGGGTCGCGGCGGGAAGGG
>CAYQMQ010000205.1:0-4217 GCA_964418395.1 uncultured Actinomycetota bacterium | reverse complement strand
CGGCCATCGCCCACCGCCCGGCCGTCGGCTGCAGCGGCGCGACGCTGATGTCCTGGCCGCCGGCGCTGGTGGTGACCGCCGTGATCCGGGTGGCGACCAGCCGCGCGTCGCCGATCGGCTGGATGGCCACGCCGAACTCGCCGGCGGTGCTGACCTCTGCCAGATCCACCCGCACCACCCCACCGGCGGGCACGCCGGTCTCCGAGATCAGCCGCGGCGCGCCCTCCCGGGCGTCGGTGACCGACAGCTCGAACGACGCCTCCCGATCGGTGAGGTTGTAGACCACCAGCCAGCTGGTGGCGTCGTCGGTCACGCGCGCGCCGGTGGCCGCCATCAGCGACGTGCCGGGCGCATCCCCCATCTCGTCCGGGCTGTCGGCGGCGTCGCCGCCGCCCCCCACGTCCCCGGGATCGGAGTCCTCGGCGTCGTCGACCGGCCCGGTCCCCGGGACGGCCGGCAACAACGCGTGGCCCTCGGGGCCGGTCTCGTGGTCGGTGGTGCCCCAGACCATCTCGCCTTGGGCCATGGCCCGGCCCGCGAGGACCTCGACGGTGGCGGCGAGCTCGGGGTGTTGGGGTTCGAGATCGGTCACGTTGAGCGTCCGGTGCTGACCGGCGCCCACCAGCACGTTCTCGGTGCGCGCCAGCACCGACTCGCCGTCGGGGGTGCCGAAGGTCACCCGCACCACCGCGTCCACGGTGAAGGGGTTGAGCAGGTGCAGCGTCGCCGCCGACTCGAGGGTGGTGTCGAAGCCGGTGATGTGCCACACCGGGTGGGGATAGGGCTCGCAGGTGGCGGCGGCCGTCGGCGGGTCACCGAGCATCCAGGAGGCGACAGCCGGCTCGCCGCGCCAACGGATGCCGAGCGGCTGGGCGGCGGCCTCGGGATCGAGCGTCGTCACCATCGGCACGTCCGCCGAGACGGCCTGTGGCGAGCCGCCTTCGGATTGGCCCTCGCCGTAGCGTCGTACGCTGATCTCGGTGTTGCCGTCGGTGGCGGGGGCCACCGTCAGGCGGGCGGACTCCTCGCCGGAGCCCACCGCCGGGCACGCGGCGGTGCCGGCTCCCGCACGGTCGGCTTCGCCGACGGCGGCCGTCGCGGGATCGGCGGCGGCGGCGTGCGCCGGGTCGTCCTCGACCCGGTCGGGCAGCGCGTCGGTCAGATCGGCGGCGGCGACGCCGCCGGCGATCCCCACCGCCACCACCAGCGCCAGCGCGGCGAGCACGCGCCGGCCCACGCTGGGCGGAGCAGAGGAGGCGCTCATGGTCGGCCCTCGCTCGAGGGGGATCGCGGCGGGCGGCCGTCGACGACGGCGCCGGCCTCGCCGTCAGGCCCGTGCGCGGAGGCTTGCTCGTCGCCGTCCGACTCGACGCCGCCAGCGCCATCCGGCTCGGCCTCGCCCGGCTCGTCGACCGGCGCGGCGGGCGTTGTGGGCTCGGCAGACCCGGGCTCTCCCGGCTTGCCTTCGGCTGACTCGGGGTCCCCCGGGGCGTCCTCGACGGGGCCGGCCTGCTCGGGCTCCGGCTTGGCGGGCTCGGCGGGCTCGGCGTCCCCGGGCTCCGGCTCGGCGACAGGGGACACCAGCCGTGGCCGGCCCGACGTGATCACGGTGGGAGGCGTGGGAACCACGGCCGTGACGGCGGCGGTCTGCCGACGCCGGTGCCACGTGCCGGGCGGGCGCACCACGATCGCCGTGGCGCCGGCGAGCACGACCAGCAGCAGCGCCGGCGACAGCCACCCGGTGACGGGCGTGTCGTGGGCGACGGCGACGTTCTCGACACCGGCCGGGACGGCGAACGCCGCGCCGACGGCGGCGTCCAGCGGCTCGAGTGGCTCGCCGTCACCGACCGCCTCCCACCGGTCGGGGTCGGCCTCAGCCACGAGCAACCCCCCGCCCTCGGGGGGCACGGCGTCCCCGGCCCATCGGCCCGCGCCGGTGTGCAGCAACCCGGTGTGGGCCGCGTCGCTGGCGTCGCCGGGATCCCCCTCGCGAGCCGCACGGGCGGCCTCGGGCGGGCGCACCACGGCGCGGGGCAGCCAGCTGCGCACCTGCCACACGGCCGCGTCGGTGGCCTCCGGCTCGAGGTCGAGCTGGCGGTCGAACGCGGCGGCGGCATCCGCCGGCAGGTCGCCGGCGACGAGATAGCGCACGTTCGCCGCGCCCAACAGCCCCCCGCCGCGCAGGTCGGCGCCGCCGCCGAGAGCGGTCACCGCGGCGTCGATGGCGGCCACGAGGGCCGGATCGGGGGTGGCGCCGTACCGGGTCATCGTCGGGCCGGTGGCGTCGACCAGCTCCCACCGCAACCCGCCGTCGGCGGCCCCGTCGACCAGCAGCACCCGGTAGGGGCCGACCTCGCTGAGATCGGACCGCACGAACGCCGGCATCGGGTCGTCGTCGCGGGTGAGGCCCTCGCCGGCCCCGTCGACGAGACGCACCAGGCCGCCGGCCAAGCCCGCGATCACCACCAGCGACAGGGCGACCAGCCCGAGCTGTCGCACCCCGAACGCGTGGGCCGACAGCCGTTCGGTCACCAGCCGGGCGGCCAGCACCGCCAACGCGGCGTGGGCGAGGGCGGCCGCCACCAGCAGCGCGCCCGGCGACACGCTCTGGCGCCCCAAACCGGCCAGCAACCAGGCGAGCCCGCCAGCCCCCACTGCCAACACCACCAGCACCGCCACCAGGCCCGGCCGGTGGCGAAAGCCGAGCCCCACCGCTCCGACGGCGATGGCGGCCACCCCCACGGCGGCGATCACGCCGAGCACGCCGCCCGCCAACGGCACGTCGCTGGGGACGGCGGCCAAGGCCTGCCACCACGCCATCGGTTCGACGGCGCGGGCCGGCACGGCCTGTTCCCACCCGGCGCGGACGAGCCCGATCATCCACGGCACCAGCGGCACGAGGCCCGCCCCGACCGCGGCGGCCACCCGGGCCAGCCCGGTCCGCCGTCGCTCGCTGTCGACCAGCCCGACGCCCGCGCTCAACGCCAACAGCGCCGCCACGACCGCCAGCGCCGAGGGAGCCAGCGCCCCCACCGCCGCCACGCTCATCGCCAGCAGCGCCCCGGTCCGCCAGCGCGACGCGCGGCGACCCGCGTCGTCCCCGCCCACGTGAACGGTGAGCGCCACCACCGCCGGCAACAGCGCGGCGACGGCCAGCTGCTCGAACGCGCCCACGGCCAGCGCCCCCAGCACCGCCGGGCTGAGCACGTACACGGTGGCGCCGAACACCCGGGGGGCGGCCCGGGCGGTCAGCAGACGCCCGGCGCGCAGCGCCGCCAGCCACGCCATCGGCAGCGCGCCGAGCACCAGCAGCCGCGACGCCAGCCACTCGCTGCCGGCCGACAGCAGCGACACCACACCCAACAGGGCCGGCGCCGGCGAGCCCACCGTGCCGGTGGCCAGCGCCGCGGACTCCAGCGGGGCGAACGCCGCCGCGAAGAACGCCCCCGCCGACGACGGCCACGCGTCGATGTTGCCGCCGCGCAGCGCGCCCGGACCGAGCAGGCCGGCCACGCCGATCAGATACACCACCAGCAGCCCCACGCCCACGGGCACCGCCGGATGGTCGCCGGCCCGTCGCATCCAGCCGCGCCAGCCGGCCATGTCGTCGACGCGGGCTTCGCGCCCGCCCTCGTCCGGCAACGCGCGGGGACTGCCGCCGGCCACCCAGTTGGCCACGGCGTCGCCGTAGGTGCGCAGGCGCGGCAGGCCGGGGGCGAACAGCGCGGTGATCTCGGCGTCGCGGACGCGGCGGCGTCGCTGCACCCGCCGGCGCCGCCGCAGCGTCAGCGGCAGCTGCACCAGGTTCCAGCCGTAGGCGCGCAGCACCGCGCCGGCGTCGCTGAAGCGCCGCAGCGCTACGAACGCCACGATCTTGGCCGCCCCGAGAGCCACCGCCAGCGGCAGCAGGCCCACCAGGCGCAGCGCCCCGTAGTTCTTGAGCGTGGTGGCCACGGTGTGGCGCTCGGCGAGCTCGCGAGCCCGACCGGGCCGACCGAGGTCGCGGAACCCGCCGCTGGCCGCGCCCAGGTGGTACCCCACGGCTTCGGGCACCACCTCGACACGCCATCCGGCCACGCGGGCCCGCCAACACAGGTCGACGTCGTCGCGGAACAGGTGGTAACGAGCGTCGAACCCGCCGATGTCGGCGAGGAGGCGTCGCCGCACCATCATCCCGGCGGTGGGGACGGCGAACACCTCCCGGTGCTCGTCGCGCT
>CAYQMQ010000204.1:0-4221 GCA_964418395.1 uncultured Actinomycetota bacterium | reverse complement strand
AAGAGCTCGAGGACCTCAAGACGGACGGGCGCAGCCGCGCGTCCACCGCGATCGAGTCGGCCCGCGAGCACGGAGACATCAGCGAGAACGCCGAGTACGAGGTCGCCAAGGAGGAGCAGGGCAAGCTCGAGGCGCGCATCCGCGAGCTGGAGCACACCCTCGCCCGCGCCAAGATCAGCCAGCGGTCCGCCGCCGGCGACCGCGTGGCCCAGGGCAACATCGTCACGATCACCGACGACGACGGCGACCAGATGCGGCTGCTGATCTCGAGCCGGGAGGACCGCACGGACGAGGCGATGGTCATCAGCCCGCAGTCGCCGCTGGGCACCGCGCTGCTGGGGGCCGGCGTCGGGGACGAGATCGAGTACCACGCACCCGCCGGCACGCTGCACGTCACGATCAACGCGATCGACGCCCCCAAAAGGTGAACCCGGCGGCTCCCAGATGCTCGACGACGTGTGGCGCTATCCGGTCAAGTCGATGCAGGGGGAGCGCCTGGATGCAGCCGTGCTCGACCAGGCCGGCTTGGCTGGCGACCGTGGCTGGGCAGTGCGCGACCTCGCCACCAGCAGCGTGGCGAGCGCAAAGGACTCACAACGCTTCGGCCCGCTGCTGACCTGTGCGGCCACGGCCGACACTGACGGCGGCATTCCCACGGTCACCGTCCCCGGTCGCTGTGCTCGCACCGCCGGCGACCCCGAGCTCGACGCGGAACTCGGCGCCTTGCTCGGCCGGTCGGTGGAGCTTGCCGACGCTGATCGATGCGAGCGGCGCATCGAACGGACCGACCCGGCCGGCGATGTCGCAGAGTTCGACGGCGTTCGACTGTCGGACCGGGTCGGCTTCGAGATCGGCGGCGGTGTGGCCGGCGCGCCGCGGCTGGTCGACTTCGCCGCGATCCACCTCGTCGCTCGCGCCACGCTCGCCCACCTCGCTGACGTCGTCGGCAACGACGGGGCCGCGGTCCCACGGTTCCGCCCGAACCTCGTGGTCGACATCGATGTGGAGCCGTTTGGCGAGAACGCCTGGGTTGGGCACAGGCTCACGATCGGGGACGCCGTGCTGGCGGTGGTGCTCCCCACGCCCCGCTGCGTGGTGCCCACCCTGGAGCTGCCCGGCCACGCCGCGAGCCCAGCGACGATGCGCGCACTGGCCGCCCGCAACCGTGTCGACGTTCCCGACTTTGGTCCCAAGCCCTGCTTCGGGGTCTACGCGGCCGTTGAGCGTGCGGCCACGGTGCGCCGTGGCGACCCGGTCGCGCTGAGCCGCGCGACCTGACCCGCTACGGGCGCAGCAACACCAGCGGCCTCAGCCTTCCGGGCCGTCTCCGTCGCAGGGCTCGAACGTGCGGCTTTCCATGTCGGCGATCGGCCGGTAGCCGACGCGCTCGTAGAGCGCGTTCGAGGTGGGGTTGGCGAGGTCGGTGAACAGAAAGCAAAAACGCCGGCCGCCGTCGAGGAGCCGCCGAGTGAGCGCGGCCACGCAGGCGGTGGCATAGCCGCGCCCGCGCCATTCCGGCGGCGTGTAGACCGCGGAGACGCGGATGCCGTTGGGGGTGGGCCCGGCATAGCCGGCCATCGAGACGGGCCGGTCGTCGACCTCCCACAGCCACACCCCCCGGTGGGCGCTCGTGGGCGCCAGCCCCTCCGCCGTGCGCCCGATCCGGTCAGCATCGGGCTCCTCGCCCAGTGCCTCGCCGGTGAACGCCGTCAGCCACTGCCCCACCGTCGACCGGTCCCCGGGCCCTGCGGGACGAGCCGACCCGGCGATCCCCCTTGGCTCGATGACGTGCTCGGCGCGGAACGCGCGCATCGACATGTGCAGGGTCGACCGGGTACCGGTGACCGCCTCCCACCGCTTCGTGAAGGCGCTGACGGATTCGGCCGGCCCGACGACCCCCGGCAGGTCCGGGATCGTGCGCCACACATCGTGGACGCACGGGACGATCGCGGCGGGGGACGCCGCCCGCGACAACACCAGACTCCGGGGTGGGGTGCGGATCGCCACCAACGCCACCACGCCCGCTTCGTCGTACACCGCGGCGAGGTAGGGCTGCGCGTCGGCGTACGGGCCATCGGGTTCCCGCAAGGTTGACAGGATCCCCAGCGACAAACTGTGCTCGGTCTCGTGGGCGAGCAGGAATTCGCCGACCTCGTCGGCGAAGCGTTCGCTGTCAGCGTACTGCCGGACTTTCACCACCACACCGTATCGTCAGGCGGGTTCAGCGAGGGGCTCCACATCGGCGCACGACCGGGCGGAGCGTCGCGGTGGTCATCGACGCCCGAGGGCGACCCCAACCAGCAGACGGCCAACGCGCCACCGAGCTCCAGCGCCGTGTCAGGTGAAGGCGAACAGCGGCGGCAAAAGGATGACGACGGTCGTTGCCCAGAGAGCGAAGACGGGCAGATAGGAGGTCTGCCATCGCTCGAGGTGGTGGAAAGCGATCCGTCCCGTGAGAAACCGCAGCGACAGCCAGGCGGCCCCGGCCAGGTTCACCAGCAGGACGAGGTTGAGGCCGAGCGCTGCCACGCGGTTCGGGGTGAACCCGAGGTCGCCGATGCGGGCCACCATCGCGGCGAGCACCATCACGTCGAGCACGAGGGCGCTGGCAACCGCGAGCAGCTGGACGCGGTCCATCAACCCGGCCGACCGGGCCGGCTCCCGCGCGGACATCGCGTAGAGGACGAGCCCCAGCACGACCACCAGGAGGGCATCGAAGACGCCGAGCAGCTCCCGGTCAAACGCGCTGGCGACCCCGGACACGGCATAGGTGGCCGCAGCGACGGTCAGCATCACGGCGAACAGCGGGGTGAAGAGCATGGTCAGCACCGGTGCCATGTTCTCCACCACATGCTGTTTGGACTCCACGAGCCACCCCGCCACGATCACGGCGCCGGCCGCGCCCGACGGCAACACCCACTCGACAACCTCCTCAGAGAGGCCGGGCCCGATCGGCTCGAGGATCAGCCCGGTGAGCCCGAGCAGCACGCCGCCACCGAGCGCGATGAGCACGTAGTAGATGACCCACTCGCCGGTGAAGCGGACGAAGTCCATGCGCCGTTCGTGCGATCGGATCGTGCCGCCCATGTACGGATACGCGAGGGCGAACCACAGCACCACGGGCAAGTGGAACGCGACAAGGAGCTCGGTGGCCGAGCCCGCCCGGTACGGGTAGAGGTTGACCACGAGCGCGACGAGCACGAACGGGGCGGCTGTAAGCGCCCATCGACGGATGTCGAGCTGCCGTCGGCGGGCGAAGTACGCGGCGAAGAACGGCAACACGAACAAACTGACGTTGCGCAGCAGCCACCCTTCCTGTTCGTCGGGGAAGTCGGCAGCGAGGCGAGCGACCTGGATGACCACGGCCGCAGCCACGGCGAAGACGAACGCCTCGACCCACCCGCTGGACGGGCGCGCTGGCTCGTCCTCACCCTTCAGGACGAGCTGTTTCCAGAGCCGGCCCCGGTGCTCACGGGCAAACTCCCGGGACAGGGCGTCGAGGTCCCCCATTCGCCTCACGGCGATGAGGAACGCCTCATCGGCTGCGAGGCCGGCCCCGTCGAGCTCGGCGATCTGATCGCGAAGATGAGCCTCTAGCTCGTCAACGTCGCGGCCGTTGACCGCTGGGGCCTTGGCGACATACGCCCGCCACTCGGCGATCTGTGCCTCCACGCCATCCATCAGGTCACGCTTCGCCGAGAGCCGTCGGCAGCCAACCGGGCCCGTGCCAGGCGTCATCCAACGCGCGCGTGACCGTCACCCACTGCCGTTGTTGCTCCGCGAGCGCTGCACGCCCCTCGTCGGTCACCGCGTAGTACCTGCGGCGACGCCCTTCAGGCGACGTCCGCCACTCCGTGGTCACGTACCCGAGCCGGCGAAGGCGATGGAGCAGCGGATAGAGCATCCCGTCGGTCCACTCGAGCTCACCCCCGGACAGCTCGCGCACTCGCTTCAGGATGGCATAGCCGTAGCTGTCGCCTTCAGCCAGGATCGCGAGCACGAGCGGGGTCGCCGAGGCCGCGACCAGGTCCTTGTCGATGTGCACACCCGCCTCCCATGGCTCGTAGCCATATGCATAGTAGCACAAGGTATGGGCGGGGCGGACGCCTCAGCCGCCGGCCAGGGCGTCGCGCACCAGCGGCAACGACATGCACCGCGGCCCGCCACGCCCGCGCGGCAGCTCGGCGGAGGGGATGGTGCGCACCGTCACCCCGGCGTGGT
>CAYQMQ010000203.1:0-4261 GCA_964418395.1 uncultured Actinomycetota bacterium | reverse complement strand
ACGAACAGCACCGCCACGAGCAGGATCGGCTCGCGGGGGGCGTCGGCGAGCGCGGCGGCGGTGCCGGCCAGGCTGGTGGTGCCGGTGAAGGCGTAGACGATCGACAGCCCGAACAGCAGCACGGTGGCGCTGAGCACGCCGAAGACGAAGAACTTCATCGCGCCTTCGTTGCTGCGCAGGTCGAACTTGCGCAGCCCGGCCATGATGAAGCCCGGGACGCTGACCAGCTCGAGCGCGACGAACAGCATGACGAAGTCACGGGCGCTGGGCATCAGCAGCATGCCCACGAACGCCGCCAGGGTCAGGAAGTAGTACTCGCCCTGGTAGGTGCGGATCTCGGCGAAGTAGCGGTAGCTGATCAGCAGCACGAACAGCGCCACCGACAGGAACAACCCTTTGAACGCGAGGGCGTAGGCGTCGACCACGAACATCTCGCCAAAGGCCGCCCGGTCGGCGCCGTCGACGCTGAGCGCGACCACGAACCCCAGCGCGACCAGCACCCCGATGACGGCGATCGGGTTCACGAACCGCTTGCGCTCGCCGTGCAGATACAGCTCCACCAACAGCACCAGCAGCGCGGCGGCGAGCACGCTGAGCTCGGGGGCCAGCGCGAACCAGTCGATCTGGGTGACCTCGGCGACGTCCATCGCGTCCTCTGCGGTCGGTCGGAGCGGGCGGGCGGATCGGGCGGAGGGGGCGGCCAGCCGGGCGGCTCAGCGAGCGCGCGCCGGCCCGAACGGGTCAGCCGGAGAACGCCGTGGCAAGCACCTGGCTGACGTCGGGGTCGGTGATGCCGAACAGCAGCAGCGGCACGAGGCCGACCACCACGGTGATCACCAGCAGCGGGGTCCAGGCGCCGAGCTCGACGGGCGACACATCGGGCAGCCCCTCGTGTTGCCAGCGCTCGGGCGCGGTGCCCATGGTCACCTTCTGCAGCATGTTCAGGAAGTAGCCGGCGGTCAGCAGCGTGCCGATCGCGCCGAGCACCACCAGCACCCGGTACAGCGGCAGCAGCCCGGCGGCCACGAGCTCGTCGGCCGGGTTGAAGGCGGCGTACAGGGCCACGACCTCGCCCCAGAAGCCGGGTAGGGGTGGCAATCCGAGGCTGGCGATCGCCACGAACGTCAGGATCGCGCCGATCCGCGGCATGGTCTGCAGCACGCCGCCGCCGATGTCGGCGATCGCGCTGGTGTGGTAGCGGTGCTTGATGCTGCCGACCACGAAGAACAGCATCCCGGTGATCAGCCCGTGGGCGACCATGCCGAAGATCGCGGCGTTGATCCCGGCGCTGGTCAGCGCGGCCACGCCCAGCATCACAAACCCCATGTGGCCCACCGAGCTGAAGGCGATGAGCCGCTTGAGGTCGGTCTGGGCCATGCAGCACAGGGCGGCGTACAGGATCGCGATCACCGCCAGCACGGCGATGATCGGCGCGAAGTCGACGGCGGCGTCCGGCAGCATCGGCACGGCGATGCGCACGAAGCCGTAGGTGCCCATCTTCAGCATGATGGCGGCCAGCAGGACGCTGCCGACCGTCGGCGCCTCGGTGTGGGCGTCCGGCAGCCAGGTGTGGAACGGCCACATCGGCACCTTGATCGCCAGCCCGAGGAAGATGCCGAGGAACACCAGGCGCTGGAAGACGATGCCGAACTCGCCGCCCGCGCCCGCCTCGGCGATGTCGATCATGCTGAAGGTCTCGGCGCCGGCCCCGAAGAACAGGGCGATGAAGCCCACCAGCATGAACATGCTGCCGAACATCGTGTACAAGAAGAACTTCACCGCGGCGTACTCGCGGCGCGGCCCGCCCCAGATCCCGATGAGGAAGTACATCGGGACCAGCACGAGCTCCCAGAACACAAAGAACAAGATCAAGTCGAAGGCCACGAAGGTGCCGGCCATCCCCGTCTGCAGCAGCAGCATCAGCGCCAGGAAGGCCCGCGGGCGGCCGGGCTCCTCGATGTGGTGGAAGCTGTAGACCACACACAGCAGCGTGACCAGGTGGGTCAGCACGAACAGCGGCATCGAGATGCCGTCGATCGCCACGTGGTAGCCGGCCCCGATCACCGGGATCCACTCGACGTCGAGGACGAAGGCACGCCCCTCACCGCCGGCGGGCCCGAGGTAGTACCCGGCGAGGATCGCCAGCGACAACGCGAAGACGACCAGCGTGACGACCAGGGCCACCGGCTTGGCGGCCTCCTCCTTCGCGCGGGGGATCAGCGCGATGGCGGCCGCTCCGACCAGCGGCAAGAACACGGTCACGCTCAGCGCGGCGCTCTCCCACATGTTCGGTGCGCTCCCTTCGGCGGGTGGCAACCACCCGGTGCTCGTGACGTGCGGATCAGGGCGTGCCCACGGCGAAGACGACGGCGAGCACGAACACGCCGACGAACATCGCTCCCGCGTACAGCTGGACGTTTCCGGACTGGGCCATCCGCATCCGCGCGGCGGACCAGATGGCGGACAGGCCGAGGCCGTTGACGGCGCCGTCGAGGCCCTTCTGGTCGCCGACGCGGTACAGGCGGCGGCCCAGGGCCATCGCGCCCCGGCCGGCCCCGGCGACGACGCCGTCCAGCACTCGGTCGTTGCTCCACACCGACGCCTGGCCGAGCTTGTCGCGCACGGCGGTCCGGGCGATCAGATCGGTGTAGAGGTCATCGAGGTAGTAGCGGCGCTGCAGGACGTGCGAGGCCCAGCCGAGGTGGTAGACGGGGTCGCGCTCGGGATAGGTGCGATACAGCGCCCGCGCGGCGATCACGCCGGCCAGCCCCAGCACCGTGGCGGTGATCGCGACCATGAGGTCGCCCTCGACGGGGTGCTCGACCCAGTAGTGGAGGTCGAACATCACCCAGGACGAGAACGACCCGGCTTGGACGCCCTCGAAGGGCAGGTTGATCCAGCCGATCACCACCGCCGGGACCGCCAGGACCACCAGCGGGATGGTCATCGTCGCCGGCGACTCGTGCGGCTCGCCGTGGCCGCGGAAGGACCCGGCGAAGACGAGATACAGCACCCGCGTCATGTAGAAGGCGGTGATCAGCCCGCCGAGGGCGCCCAGCCCGAACACGAGAACGCCGGTGTAGCCGCCGGCGTGCAGCGCCTCGCCGAGGACCTCGTCCTTGGACCAGAAGCCCGCCAGCGGCGGGATGGCGATCAGCGCGAGCGAGCCGGCCAGGAACGTCCAGAACGTGACGGGCATGTAGCGCTTCAACCCGCCCATGTCCTGCATGTGGTTGGAGTGGGCCGCGTGGATGATCGAGCCGGCGCCCAGAAAGAGCAGCGCCTTGAAGAACCCGTGGGTGACCAGGTGGAAGATGCCGGCCACGTAGCTGAACGACAGGGCCGCGACCATGTAGCCGAGCTGGCTGACGGTGGAGTAGGCCAGCACCTTCTTCACGTCGGACTGCACCACCGCCAACAGCCCCGCGATGATCAGGGTGATCGCGCCGATCACCGCCAGCGTCATCTGCGCGCCCGGCGCGGCCTGGAAGGCGGGATAGAGGCGGGCGACGAGGAACACCCCGGCGGTGACCATCGTCGCGGCGTGGATCAGCGCGCTGACCGGGGTGGGCCCGGCCATGGCGTCCGGCAGCCAGGTGTGCAACGGGAACTGGGCGGACTTGCCCACGGCGCCGATGATCAGGCAGATCAGGGCGAACGTCAGCAGGCCCTGGTCGACGTCGCCGGCGTCGACCGCGGCCAGCAGGTCCCCGATCCCGAAGCTGCCGACGGCCCCGCCGAGCGCCACGATGCCCACCACGAGCCCGACGTCACCGAACTTGGTGGTCAGAAACGCCTTCATGGAGGCGTCCTGGTTCTCCTTCTTCTCCCACCAGAAGCCGATCAGCAAGAACGAGCAGACGCCGACGAGCTCCCAGCCCACCAGCAGGATGAGCAGGTCGCTGGCGATCACCAGCAACAGCATCGAGAAGCTGAACAGGCTCAACAGGCCGAAGTAGTAGGTGAACCGCGGGTCGCCGTGCATGTACCCGACGCTGTAGACGTGGACCATGAGGCTGACCAGGGTCACCAGCACGAACATCGTCGCCACGAGCCCGTCCACCCGCATGCCGAGCTCGACGGCGAGGTCCTCGCCGAGCGGGGCGAGGGTCACGGCCCGCTCCAACAGGAACGCCTCGCCGGCCTCCGCGGTCGTGGCGGCGACGTTGGCGCTGAACACCTCCACGGCGATCGCCAGGGCCAGCACCAGCGCCGCGGCCATGGCCACGATGCCCACCTCGGCGCCGTGGCGCGGCAGGCG
>CAYQMQ010000202.1:0-4265 GCA_964418395.1 uncultured Actinomycetota bacterium | reverse complement strand
CGCAGGCGTTCGGGCTGGTCGACGGCCGGCCGTGCTTCGGCCTGCCCGGCAACCCCGTCAGCGCGATGGTGAGCTTCGAGGTGTTGGTCCGCCCGGTGCTGCGCCGGCTGGCCGGCCACGCCGACCGGGCCCGCCCCCGCGTGCCGGCGGTCGCCGACGCGCCGCTGCCCGGCGGCAAGGAGCGGTTGCGGTTCGTGCTGGTGGCGCTGACCGAGCGCGACGGCCAGATCCGCGCGCGCCCGCCCGGGGTGCAGGGCAGCCACCTGTTGCACGGCGCCGCCGGCGCGGCGGGCTATGTGGCTGTGCCGCCCGGCCACGGCCCGGTCGAGGCCGACACCCCCGTGGACGTGTGGCTGTTGGACGGCGACGGGTGGCTCGACGGCCAGCAGGTCGCCGCCGCGTGGGTGGCCGCGGCGGCGCCGACGGTGGGCGCGGCCGCCGACTGACCGCGCCGGTGCGCCGATACACTCGCCGTGTCGCCACCCGCTCGCGTCCAGGGGATCCGCCGGCATGTCCGACTCGCCCGACCACCCCGGCCTGCCGGCAGCTGCTGAGCCCGGCGGCTGCGGCGCCGGACCGGCCGGCGCCGACGGCGGATCCGGCTCGGCGAGCGGTGCCCGCGACGAGTGCGGGGTCTTCGCGCTGTACGCGCCCGGCGAGCACGCGGCCACGCTCATCTACTACGGGCTGTACGCGCTGCAGCACCGGGGCCAGGAGTCGGCCGGCATCGCCGCCAGCGACGGCGCCCACGTGCTGGTGACCAAGGAGATGGGGCTGGTCAACCAGGCCTTCGACGACGCCAAGCTCGCCGGCCTCGACGGCCACCTCGGCATCGGCCACGTGCGCTACTCGACCACCGGCGCGTCGACGTGGGAGAACGCCCAGCCGGCGTTCAAGGTCACCCCCTCCGGCGGGGCCATCGCCCTGGGCCACAACGGCAACCTCGTCAACACCGCCACGCTGACCCGGTCGCTGGGCCCGGTCGGTGAGAAGTGCGCGACCGACTCCGAGCTGCTCAGCGAGCTGTTCGCCCGCGAGATGGACGGCGCCGGCGGCACCGGCCCCGGGGGCTTGGAGCAGGTGATCGCCCGGACCGTCGAGCAGGTCGCCGGCGCCTACTCGCTGGTGGCCATGGACGAGCGGGCCATCTACGGCGTCCGCGACCCCCACGGCATCCGCCCGCTGGTCATCGGCCGCATGCCCGACGGCGGCATGGTGCTGGCCTCCGAGACGTGCGCGCTGGACATCGTCGGCGCCCGACGGTTGCGCGACGTCGCCCCGGGCGAGCTGGTCGTGGTCGACGCCGACGGGCTGCGCAGCCGCCGCGTCGCCGAGGCCACCCCCCGCTTTTGCAGCTTCGAGTACGTCTACCTCGCCCGGCCCGACCACCGCACCGACGAGACCACCGTCGCCGCCGCCCGCCGCGAGATGGGCCGGCTGCTGGCCCAGTCGGCCCCCGCCGACGCCGACCTCGTCATCCCCGTGCCCGACTCGGGTGTCTCGGCGGCCGGCGGCTACGCCGAAGAGGCCGGGCTGCCCTACGCCGAGGGGCTGGTCAAGAACCGCTACGTCGGCCGGACGTTCATCGAGCCGAGCCAGACGCTGCGCCAGCTCGGCATCCGCTTGAAGCTCAACCCGTTGCGCGACGTGCTCGAGGGCAAGCGCCTGGTGGTGGTCGACGACTCGATCGTGCGCGGCAACACCAGCCGGCAGCTGGTGGACATGCTGCGCGAGGCCGGCGCGACCGAGGTGCACGTGCGGGTGTCGTCCCCGCCGGTGCGCCACCCCTGCTACTACGGCATCGACATGGCCACCCGCGCCGAGCTGATCGCCAGCGGCCTGAGCACGACCGAGATCCGCGACTTCATCGGCGCCGACTCGCTGGCGTACCTGCCGCTCGAGTCGCTGGTGGCCGCCACCGGCCGGCCCCAGAACCGGCTGTGCCGCGCGTGCTTCGACGGCGAGTACCCCGTGCCGGTGCCCGGCGACGAGGTCACCGGCTCCGAGCCGACGCTGTTCTCGCTCGAGCCGACCGTCTCGCGGACGGGATGACCCGGTGACCGAGGAGCGCGCGACCTACAAAGCCGCCGGCGTCGATCTCGACGCGGCCGACGACGCGGTGCAGCGCATCAAGCCGCACCTGGAACGCACCCACCACGGCGGCGGCGTGCTCGACAGCGCGCTCACCGGCGGCTACGGCGGGCTGTACGCGCTGCCCAAGGGCGGTGGCCGCAAGAAGCCGGTGCTGGTGACCTCGACCGACGGGGCGGGCACCAAGGTGGAGCTCGCCCGCGAGCTCGGCCGGCTCGACACCGTCGGCGTCGACCTCGTGGCCATGGTGGTCAACGACCTCGTCTGCACCGGCGCCGAGCCGCTGGTGTTCAACGACCACCTCGTGGTGGGCCGGGTGGACCCCGACGAGGTCGAGCGGATCGTCAAAGGGGTCGCCGACGGCTGCGAGCAGGCCGGGTGCGCCCTCACCGGCGGCGAGATCGCCGAGCATCCCGGCTCGCTCGAAGCGGGCCAGTTCGACCTCGCCGGTTTCGGGGTGGGGCTGGTCGACTCCGACGACGTGCTCGGCCCCCACCGCGTGCAGCCCGGCGACGCGATCGTGGCGCTGGCGTCGTCCGGGCCGCACAGCAACGGCTACTCGCTGATCCGCCGGGTCACCGCGGGCGTCGATCTCGCCGACGACCACGGCCTGCTGGTCCACTCGCTGGGCGAGGCGTTGCTGCGGCCCACGCGGATCTACGCCCCCGACTGCCTCGCCCTCGCCGGCGCGGCGGATGTCCACGCGCTGTGCCACGTCACCGGCGGCGGCGTGCCCGGCAACCTGCCGCGGGTGCTGCCGGAGGGGTGCGGGGCGGTGGTGCGCACCGCCACGAGCGAGCTGCCGCAGGTCTTCCGGGTGCTGCAACGGCTCGGTGGGATCGACGACGCCGAGATGTGGCGCGTGTTCAACATGGGCATCGGGATGCTGGCCATCGTCGGCGACGCCGAAGCCGCCTGCGCGGTGTTGCGCGACCGTGGCGTCGACGCGTGGCACTGCGGCGAGGTGGTGGCCGGCGACGGCGTCGACGTGCGCTGACGGCGGCGCTCACGCGAGAGCGGCGACCGCTCCCGCCACCAGCGCCGCGCCCGCGCACGCCCGCCCGGTCGCGGCGTCGGCGCCCCGCAGCCACCGCATCCGCCGCGGCGCCGACGGCGCCAGCCACATCCCCGCGGCCGCCGTCACCACCCCCCGGACCAGCCCGAACGTGGCCGCGGCGGCCACCGCGGGCACCACGCCGGCCAGCGCCCCGATCGCCAGCATGGCCCACCACAGCCACGTGTTGAGCACGGTCAGCGGGCCCACCCCGAGGCGCCCGCCGTACAACAGCGCGACCGTGGCGGGCGCGAACAGCCGCGACCACGCCTGGGGGACCTGCCGGCGCACCGACACCGGCCGCGGCCGGCCGACCCCGTCGGCGATCGCGGCCACCGCGAGCACGGCGGCGGCGGCCCACAGCGGCACCGGCGGCACCGGCACGGCCGCCAGCCCGGCCACGAACCCGGCCAACGCGCCGCTGGCGGTCGCGGCGCCGCACAGGACAAGCGCCACCACCGCCCGCTGTCGCCCCCGGACCGGAGGCATCGCCGTCTCGGCGACCGACAGCCCTCACGGGCTCCACAGCGCCCGCAGCGCCGCGAGCCCGGCCGCCAGCACCGCCAGCGCGGTCACGGCGGGTACGGGATGTGGCCGATGGGCCGCTCGTCGCGGGGCTGGGGGATGACCGGCAGCCCCTCACCCGCCGAGCCGGTGAGCTGGTGGGCCTCGAACTCGTTGATCACCGACTGCAGCTGGTAGCGGGCCTCGTCGCTGAGGGTCGCGTCGCTGCCGACCACGGTGACGGCGTCCAACCGGTCGCGGACGTCCAGCAACCAGTCGAAGGTGGCCCGGCCGAGCGCGCTGCGGTCGTGCAGCACCAGCGGGGTGGCCAGCAGTGCGGCGGCCATCTGCGAGCCGACGCCGCCGGCGGGGGCCATCCCGACCCGGGCGGGCGAGACCCCGGCCGACCGCGCCGCCGCGGCGATCGCGACCGCCGTCTGGGGCCCGTCGGCGCCGGTGAGCGCCTCGCCACCGGGGAAGCTGCGGGCGCGGGTGCCGTCGGCGGTGACCACGTGCGTGCGCGTCACGCGGCGGGGCTCGGCGAGCGCGGTGCGGGTGGGCTCGCCGTCGCCGAACAGCAGCGGCAGCCGGCGGGCGTGGGCGAAGGCCGCGGCGG
>CAYQMQ010000201.1:0-4330 GCA_964418395.1 uncultured Actinomycetota bacterium | reverse complement strand
ATGACTTCGTGGCCTCCGAGGGGCTGGGAAACGTCGCGCTCATCGAAGACGACCTTTTCGCCAGCGACCTCGAACCGGCCTCGTTCGATCTGGTGCACGCCCGCTTCCAGGTCGGCCCCCTTGGCCGCGGCGACGAGCAGATGGCCACCTACCTCCGCCTCGTCCGCCCCGGCGGGACCGTCGTGCTTGAAGACGTCGACCCGGCCCCGTGGCACTTCCTGCCGCCGGCACCGACGCTAGAGGAACGGCTGCTACCGCTTCTCAAGCAAGCCTTCGACGCCGCCGGCGGCAACCCGCAAGCGGGGGTTGCGCTACCGCGCCTGTTCCGCGACGCCGGCATCGAACCCACCGTCCGCGCCGAGGTCCAGGCCCTGCCGCCGGGCCACCCGTATCTGCTGCTGCCGTTGCAGTTCGCCACCGCGCTCGACGGGCTGCTGCGCACGCTGGTCGACGGCGACGAGCTCGGCCAGCTGCTGGGCGAGGCCGAAGCCGAGCTCGCTGCCCCCGGCCGCTGGGGGTTGACGTTCACCCTGGTCCAGTGCTGGGGGCAACGCACGGCCTAACCCCGCACACTCGACAACCCCGAAGTGCACGCGCTGCTGGCCGTGCTGGGCGTAGCGAGCAGGCTGAGGGCTACGCGTGGCCGTCGGGCCGTTGGGCGCAGCGAACCAACTGCTGCTCGAAGCGCTCGACCTCGGGCGGCGGGCGGGCGGCGAGCAAGCCCAACGCCACCCAGCGGTCGACCAGGCTGTGGACCAGCCGCTGCTGGTCGACGAGTTCGGCCAGCCGCTGTCGTTGCGGCAGGGCGAGATCGGCCTGCTCGGCGTCGCGCGGTAGCTCGTCGATCGCGGCCAGCAGCTCGAGCAGAGTCTGATACACGTGTTCGGGTGCGGCCAAGTCGGGGTTGAGTTCGCCGGCGTCCTTTTGGTCAGCGATCTCTGCGCGCAGCGCCCGGATCCACCCCGCCCAGGCGCGGGCGTCGGCGACCTGCGCACGCAGGATCGGCTTCGACGTCGGGTCGCTCACAAGTGAACCACTGTGACGGGATGGCTTCGGTTACGAGGAGGCGCGCGCCTCCAGGCGGGCGACCTCCTCGTCGGCCACTGACGGCGACAGCTTCTGGAACAGCGGAGACGGCCCCTGCAGCGGCTGACCGGCCGGCAGCTCGCCGGAGGCCCACCGTCCCCACGTCGCGTCGTCGGGCAGGCGCAACACGAGGTGGGTGGAGCCGTCGACGTCGGTGTTGGTGGTGAGCTGCGGTTGGGGGGCGATCTCGTCGTCGTAGCCGAACAGCTCGTGCAGCCGCTGGCTGGAGAACGGCAAGAACGGCGCGAACAGCAGCTTGAGGTCGTTGGTGCACTGCAGCGCGGTCCACACCACCGTCCGGGCGCGGGCCTCGTCGCTGGTGCGCAGCTTCCACGGCTCCTGCTGGGAGATGTAGCGGTTCGTCTCGGTGGCCAGTCGCATCGCCTCGCCGAGCGCCGCCTTGAACTGGGCGGCCTCGAGGTGGGCGCCGACGCTGTCGAACCCGTCGGCCACCGCTTGCCGCACCCGGCGGTCCTCGTCGGTGAGCTCCCCGGGAGAGGGCACGCCGTCACCGAGCTGCTGGGCCAGCCGGAGCACGCGGTTGGAGACGTTGCCCCAGTTCGCCACGAGCTCGTCGTTGGTGCGGCGCACGAACTCGGCCCACGTGAAGTCGGTGTCGGCCTGCTCGGGCCCGGCGATGGTCAGGAAGTAGCGCAGCGCGTCGGCCTGGTAGCGCTCGAGGACGTCGCGGACGTAGATGACCACCCCGCGGCTGGAGGAGAACTTGCGGCCCTCCATGGTCAAAAACTCGCTGGAGACCACGTTGTCGGGCAGGCGCAGCGGCGTGCCGGCCCCGTACTGGCCGCCCTCGCCGTACCCCAGCAGCAGGCTGGGCCAGATCGTGGTGTGGAACACGATGTTGTCTTTGCCCATGAAGTAGACGTGGCGGGTGTCGTCGGTCTGCCACCACTCGCGCCACCGGTCCGGGTCGCCGGTCGCGGCGGCCCACTCGATCGAGGCCGACAGGTAGCCGATCACCGCGTCGAACCACACGTAGATGCGCTTGTCGTCGCGGTCGCGGTACTCCTCCAGCGGGATGCGCACGCCCCAGTCGATGTCGCGGGTGATCGGGCGGGGCTTGAGCTCGGCGATGTAGTTGAGCGAGAACTGCTTGATGTTGGGCCGCCAGTCGGTGCGCGGCTCGATCCACTCGCGCAGGGCGTCGGCGAAGGCCGGCAGGTCCAGATAGAAGTGGGTGGACTCCTTGAACACCGGCGGCTGGTCGTCGATGGCGCTGCGCGGGTCGATCAGGTCGACCGGGTCCAGCTGCTTGCCGCAGTCGTCGCACTGGTCGCCGCGGGCGTCGGCGCTGCCGCAATGCGGGCAGGTGCCCTCCACGTAGCGGTCGGGCAGGGCGCGGCCGGTGGTCGCGCTGAACGCGCCCGGCTCGGTGCGCTCGAGCAGATACCCCTTGTCGTACAGGGTGGTGAACACGTCCTGGACCACCCGCTCGTGGTTGGCGGTGGTGGTGCGGGTGAACAGGTCGTAGGACAGCCCCAGGCCCACGAGGTCCTCGGCGATCAGCCGGTTGTAGCGGTCGGCGAGCTCGCGGGGGCTCATGCCCTCCTTGTCGGCGGCCACGGTGATGGGCGTGCCGTGCTCGTCGGTGCCGCTGACCATGAGCACGTCCGCGCCGCGCATGCGCTGATACCGCGCGAAGATGTCGCTGGGCACGCCGAACCCGGCGATGTGCCCGATGTGCCGTGGCCCGTTCGCGTAGGGCCAGGCGACCCCGACGAACACCTTGTCGCCCATGCCGTGTCCCCTGCCGCCGTGTGGGTGCGGTCCGGTGCGGAATCGTCCCAATCCTATCGGGTCGCGCACAGCCTTCGACCGCGGCGCACGCCGGGGTGTATCGAAATTTTCTCTCTTTGACATGCATAAACCTTAGCCTCATCGGCTAAGATATTGGGTGGAGACCCGGGGTGGCCCACGGGCCGTCTCCGGGGTCGCCGAGACCACACGACAGGCGTTGGATCGAGAGGAGGGATGTGCGATGGCTTTCCGGACCTGGGACCCGTTCGGTGACCTTGGCGCGCTGCAGCGGGACGTAAACGAGCTGTTCGGCCGGATGGTCGCCCCGACCGGCACGACGGTCCGCAACGGCCCGCAGACCGCGATGGTGCCGCCGATCGACGCGTACCGGACCGATGAGGACGTCGTGGTGACCATGGAGCTTCCCGGTCTCACCACCGACGACGTGGACATCGAGGTCGAAGATGGCGTCCTGACCGTCAGCGGCCAGCGGGCTCGCACGGGCGACGTGGCCGACGAGAACTGGCTGCGGCGCGAGCGCCCCGTTGGCGAGTTCAGCCGGAGCTTCACGCTGCCCGAGGGCGTCGACCCGAACAAGATCCGGGCGGATTTCGCCCACGGCGTGCTGGAGCTGCGCGTCCCGCAGCCCGAGGAGCGCAAGCCGCACAAGGTGCAGATCAGCCCGGGCAGCGAGCAGAAGGCGGTGGGCACCGGCAACGGGAGCTGAGCCCGTCGGGGTACCGCGTCCACCGACTCGCTTTTCGGGCCGGCTGCTGAGAGGCAGCCGGCCCGTTCGCGTGCGGGCCGCCACGGAACGGTCAGGTCCCGCCACGTGGAATTCCACGCCTGAGGTTCTCCCCAGGTGTGGAGAAAGTTGTGGACACACACCACCACGCGCCGGCGGTTGGGCTGCCGGCCGGCGTTCCCAGACCGGCGGGTCACGAGGCGCGCGGGCACGATGGCGCCTCATGGCCCAGTTGACCCACCGCTTATGGATGCAGCGCGCCCTCGAGGAGGCGCGCGCCGCCGTCGATCACGACGACGTCCCCGTGGGGGCGGTCGTGGTGCGCGACGGCGAGGAGATCGCCCGCGCGCGCAACCGCCGCGAAGCCGATCGCGACCCCACCGCCCACGCCGAGATCCTGGCGCTGCGGGCTGCCGCCGCAGCGGTGGGGTCCTGGCGTCTCGACGGCTGCACCCTCTACGTCACCCTGGAGCCCTGCGCCATGTGCGCCGGGGCGATGGTCCTGGCACGGCTGCCGGAGCTGGTCTATGGCGCCGAGGACCCCAAGACGGGCGCGGCCGGCTCGGTGTACGACATCGCCGGCGACCACCGCCTCAACCACCGCGTGGCGGTCACGACGGGGGTGGGGGCCGACGAGGCGGGCGAGCTGCTGCGGCGTTTTTTCCGCTCGCGGCGGCGCGGTGAGGCGATTTCCCCCCACTGCTAGGCTCGCTCGCGGTGGAGTCGCATAGCGGACTAGTGCGG
>CAYQMQ010000200.1:0-4345 GCA_964418395.1 uncultured Actinomycetota bacterium | reverse complement strand
GGCTGGGACGTGCCGCGCCCGCCCGCGCACGCGTGGCGGTGGCTGCAGCGCTCGCGACCGGTGCTGCGCGCCATCGCCGAGCGCCTGACGGGCGGCGCACCCACGCGGGAGTTCGTCGACGAGCTGCGGCGGGCGTTCGAGACCGACCCGTTCACCCGCACGATCGTGGTCGACGTGATCGCCGAGGTCGCCTTCGGCGGCCGCGTGCCGCGGCGTCAGCCGGCCGGCGCGTCCTGGGACCGCGGCCTGCGGTGGTGGGCGGCCATGCTGGCCGGGGTCGACGTCGCCGAGTTCGACGGCCCGGCCACCCCCGCCGCTGCGCAGCCGGACCTGTTCGCCCCGGACGCCGTCAGCCCGCCGCCGCAGGCTGAGGCGCTGGCCGCCGCCGCCCGCCGGCAGGTGCCCCGCACCACGCCGGAGCGCTTGGCGCTTGCCCGCACGCTCCGGGAGCTGCTGGCGGCCAGCGAGGGCGATCAGGTGCCCGCCAGCGCGGTCCGCCAGCTCATCGTGGAGCTGGAAGACGGCGATGCCCAGACCGATCGCGACGACGACCCTGCCCCGTAGCTGGCTGCCCGGCCGGGCAACTCGCTATCGTGGGAGGGCTTCGGCTGTTGGTTCCCGTGGTCTGCGACGAGGAGTTCCCCGCTGTCGGTCGATCTGCTGTTCGCACCCGACGCCGCGGTGCCCGCGGACGGGCGGCTGCTCGTCACCATCCCAGAGGGCGATGCCGACGACGCCGTGCGCTGGGCGGCGCGGCTGGGATTCGCCGACGCCAAGCCGACGACCGCGCCCATCGCCGCGCCCGACGGCGACCGGGTCCGCATCGCCGAGCGAGCGGTCGCCGCGATCGATCTCGTCGACGGGGTCGCCCCCCTGGCGCGGCTGGCGGTGCGCCGGCCCTCCGGCTGGCCGGCCTGGCGTGCCCTGCCCGACAGCGTCGGCGCGTGGGCAGCGCTGACGACCACCGCGCTGCGTCTGGCCGCTGACCACCGGGTGGTACCCGCGCTGGGGCAGCAGGAAGACGGCACCGTCGTCGGCGTGTGGGCCGCACAGCTCGACCACGATCCCGAAGGTCGGGAGGCGATCGAGCGTCTGGCGGCCGCCATGCCGCCGGCCGCCCACGCCCTGGCCCGCGGCGAGGACCACGTGTGGTCGGCTTGGGCCCTGGCGCGGTCCTTTGTGGACGCGGTCGTCGACGCGTGCGTGCGCCACGCCACCGAGACGCCACACCACGAGCGCCCTCGCGCCCGCTTGCTGCCGTGGACCGAGCGGTGGCGCGAGGCCCTCGCCGACCCCGCCGACGCCACGGTCCCGCTGCGTCCGGAAGAGGCCGGCGAGATCGTCGCCGGCGTCGAGGCCTGGCACCAACCCGCCGCCGGCGAGGGTCATCTCGCGTTGCGATTGGACGCCCCGCCCGAGCCCGAGGAGCCGTGGTCGCTGGTGTTCGGCGTCCGCGGCTCTGACGGCGTGTGGCGCTCGGCCGCCTCGCTGTGGGGCCGTGACGGAGCGGGGGAGTCGGACGGCGAGAGCGCCGCCGAGGACCACGCCCTCGACGACGTCGACCGCGAGCAGCTCGCCGACACCCTCCTGGGCGGGCTGGGCCGGCTCGCGCGCGTGTTCGCGCCCGTCGACGCGGCCTTGGCCGAAGCCGAACCGACCGCCTGTCGGCTGGACGTCGCCGAGGCGTGGCAGCTCATCGACGAGGTGGTGCCGCTGGCCGGCGGTGACCTGGAGCTCGAGACGCCCCCGGAGCTCGTGGACCGTCCGCGGGTGCAGGTGCGGCTGGACGCCGGCAGCGAGCAGGCCGACACCGCCGACGACCTCGCGGTGGCGCTCGGCGACGACGAGGTCGCCGAGACCGCCCTCGAAGTCGCGGTCGACGGCGAGACGCTGACCGCCGAGGAGCTCGACGCGCTGCTCAACGCCACCGAGCCGCTGGTGGCCTGGCGCGGTCGCTGGGTTCCGGTCGACGACGAGGCCCGCCGACTGCTGGCCGCCGCCAACGGCACCACGTTGCCGCTGCGCGAGGCGCTGGTGTGGGCCATGGCCGGGTCGGCGCCGCTGTCGGCCCTCACCGACCTCGCCGACGGCTCGACGGCCGATGTGGCCGTCGACATCGTCGCCGACGGCCGCATCGCCGGCCTGCTGGAACGCCTGGCCGCCGCTCGGGACAGCGCCACCTCCCTGGAGGGCGTCGCCGAGCCCGACGGGTTCGTCGGCACGCTGCGCGGCTATCAGGGCCGCGGCGTCGCCTGGCTCGGGGCGATGGCCGACCTCGGCGTCGGCGGCGTGCTCGCCGACGACATGGGGCTGGGCAAGACCGTCCAGCTGATCGGGCACCTGCTGCGGGTCACGCCGAGCCCACAGACGAAGCCCCACCTGGTGGTCTGCCCCACCTCGGTGGTCGGCAACTGGGTGCGCGAGATCCAGCGGTTCGCGCCCGATCTGCCCGTGACCCGCTATCACGGCCCCGATCGCCCCCGCGATCTGTCCGAGGTCACCGGCGTGGTCGTCACCAGCTACGGCACCCTGCGCCGGGACCCGCAGCCGCTGGAGGACCGGGCCTGGCACGTGGTGACCCTCGACGAGGCCCAGCACGTCAAGAACCCCGCCACGGCCGGGGCGAAGGCCGTGCGCCGCCTCGACACCGTCCAGACCGTGGCGTTGACCGGCACGCCGCTGGAGAACCGGCTGACCGAGCTGTGGACGCTGCTGGATGCCACCAACCCCGGGCTGCTGGGCAGCCGCGCCCGGTTCGGCCGGCGGTTCGTCGGCCCCATCGAGCGCCACGGCGACGCCGAGTCGATCGACCGGCTGCGCCGGCTCGTCGCGCCGTTCGTGCTCCGCCGCCGCAAGAACGACCCGGAGGTGGTCACCGACCTGCCCGACAAGCTCGAGCGCACCGTCGTGGCGCCGCTGACCGCCGAGCAGGAGCGGGCCTATCAGGCCGCGGTCGACCGCGTGCTCGGCGGCGGCCTGGCCGAGGGCGGCATCGAGCGGCGCGGCCACGTGCTCGCGCTGCTCACCGAGCTCAAACAGATCTGCAACCACCCCGCGCAGCACGCCCGCGAGAGCGATCCGGTGCTGCCGGGGCGGTCCGGCAAGCTCGCCGTCGCCCGCGAGATCATCTCCGAAGCTGCCCAGTCCGGCGAGCAGGTGCTGGTGTTCACCCAGTTCGTGGAGATGGGGCGGCTGTTGGCCCGCCAGTTCGGCGAGGATCTCGGTGTGGAGACGCCGTTGCTGCACGGCGGCGTGGCCGCGACCGCCCGGGACCGCATGGTGGAGGCGTTCCAGTCCGACGGCCCGGACGCCTGCCCGGTGATGGTGGTCAGCCTGCGCGCCGGCGGCACCGGCCTCAACCTCACGGCGGCCACCCAGGTGGTGCACTACGACCGCTGGTGGAACCCCGCCGTCGAGGACCAGGCCACCGACCGCGCTCACCGGATCGGGCAGACCCACCGCGTGCTGGTGCACAAGCTCGTCACCTCCGGCACGGTCGAAGAGCGCGTGGCGGCGTTGCTGGAGCGCAAGCGGTCGCTGGCCGACTCGGTCGTCGGCTCCGGGGAGGAGTGGCTGACCGAGCTCGACGACGAGGCGCTGGCCGAGCTCGTGGCGCTGTCGGCACCGAGCGAGGAGCTTGACGATGACACCTGGCAGCCGTGGGCGGAGGCCAGCTGATGGCGGAATCGACCACACCCGCGTGGCGGCAACGCTGGGCGGCGCAGCTGCCCGAAGGCGCCGAACGACGGTCCGGTCAGGTGCTGGCGCTGTCCACCCGGCCGGGGCGTATCACCGCCCAGGTGCAAGGGGGCGCCGCTGCCCCCTACCACGTCGAGGTGCTGACCGACCAGCTTGACGAGGCGGCCTGGCAGCGCGCCGTCGAGGTGATCGCGGGCCAGGCCCGCCACCGCGCGGCGCTGCACGCCGGACGACTGCCCGATGACCTCGTCGACGATCTCGCCGCCGCCGACGCCGACCTCGTGGCCGTGGGCCGCCTCGATCCGCGATGTCCCTGCCGGGCGGGGGTGCCACTGTGTCGCCACGCTACCGCCGTGTGGCTGTCGTTGGGCGCCCGCGCCACCGTCGACCCGTTCGCGCTCACGGCGCTGCGCGGCCGTGGGCGCCAGCAGCTGCTCGCCGCACTGTCGGTGGCCCGCCGCCGCGACGGCGACCGCCCGGATGACGCCGTGCCCGTCGCCGACCTCGCCGCGGATCCGGCCGCATGGCGCAGTGGGGACGCCGATCTGTTGTCGGCTGCGCCGTCGCCGACGGCCGGACAGGCGCTGGAAGCCGGATCGTTGCGGCTGCTCGGCGACCCGCCCGGCTGGCGGGGTCCGGCGGATGC
>CAYQMQ010000199.1:0-4357 GCA_964418395.1 uncultured Actinomycetota bacterium | reverse complement strand
TCGAGCACGTCGTCGCCCACGGCGGCGCCCATCGACGGTTGCAGCATGCGCTGGATGCCACGATCTGGCCGCGGCTCAACGGCGGGTGCCATACGGGGCGCGACACCCTGTCGGCCATCCGCGCGGCGGGGCTGAGCCTGGGCGAGACCGAACGGTTCCGCTTTCCCGAGGGCCGGATGCCGTTGCCGACCTCTCCACACGTGCGCGGCGAGGCAACCCTCGCTTAGTCGTCGACAACGAGCGGTGAAGGAGGCACCCGATGACCGAGCCCACCGACTATCGCTGCACCTTGTCCCTCGACGATCTCCCTGCCCGCACCGATCAGATCCAGCGCCTCATCGACGGCCTGCACTCCCGGGAGCGCGACGGCCGCCGCGTCCGGCTGAGCTTCGACCCCGGCCTGACCGGGGTGGTGGCCGCGTTCGTGCGAGACGAATCGGACTGCTGCGCGTTCTTCGACTTCGCCGTCGAGGAGCGCGACGACGCCGTGCAACTGACGGTGGAAGCTCCCGCTGGAGCCGAGCCGCTGCTGGACAGCCTCTACGCGGTCTTCGACCCCGACCGACGAGGTGGCACCCCGTAACCTCGTGATGCATCGCTCGTGACATACTCGGTGTGATGGGCGAGCGAGCCGACTTCCACCTCGGTGACGCCGACACCGCGATCGACCATCAGGGGGCTGAGGGTGCCCGATCCGAACCCGGAACTGGACACCGGCAGGGAGTGGATGGATCCGGAGGTGGCCCAGCAGCTGCGTGCGCGACGCCACCTGTTGCTACAGGGATCCCTGGACGGCGAACGTGCCACCCGGCTCGCCGCCGAGCTGATGACCCTCGAGGCGGACGGCCTCGACCCCATCACCCTGACCATCAACAGCCCTGGCGGGGATCTGACATCGTTCTTCGCGGTCACCGACACGCTGCGGGCCATGCAGGCCCCCGTGGCGACGCGCTGCCTCGGTCAGGCGCGCGGAACCGCGGCGGCGCTGGTGGCCGCCGGGACTCGCCAGCGCCACGCCGGTCGTCACGCCCAATTCGTGCTGGAGCTGCCCGCGTCACAGGCCACGGGGTCAGCAGTCGACCTCGACCGGGCGGCCCACGCCGAGACAGGGCTCGCCGACCAACTGCTCGACTTCGTCGCGGACGCCACCGGCCGCAGACGCGATCAGGTGGAACCCGACTGGCAACAGGGCCGGGTGCTCTCAGCCGAGGAGGCCCGGCACGAGGGATTGATCGACGAAGTTAGTTGACATAATGTCACTTATCGGCCAATCCGGTGGACGCGCCGCCGAGTGGCGGCGCGGGCGATGGCACCCGCGACGAGCAACACCGCGATGAGAGCCCGGGGCGACGAACGCCCACACCCCGGCGGCGAGAAACACCGCACCGACGACGACCGCAACGATACGCGCGAACCGCTCACTCATGATGGGCCTCCACCATCAAGCGTTCGTGGGACGTGGGTTGCCGACGACGCGGCGGCTCGAGCCCGTCGGCGCCGCTCCAGCGGCGCGATCGGCGCCCACAGCACGAGCTCCAGCGGCCCGCGACGGAACAGCGCGCGCCAGCCCCAGGCCAACGACGCCGCGACCACGGCGAACCCCGCAAGGCGCAGCGCCGCGCCCCCCACGTCGTCGACGCTCACCACCTCCTCGAACGCGACGATCACCAGCAGATGGGCCACGTACACCGACAGCGCCAGCTGGCCCAGCGCCACGAGCGGGGTGATGGGGCGGGGCACGAGCGCGGCGGCGGCGACGCAGGCGGCCAGCACGGCCACGGCAGCGCCGCTGGAGCTCGTCAGCCACACCAGCGACTGGCTGTGGGCCTCTTCGTCCAGCGCCAACATCCACCAACCGGACGCTTGGAGGGCCTCCACCGAACGCAACGCGCTGCCGAGCCCGAGGATGCCCACGGTGACCACCGCCCCGGCCAGGAACAGCCACACCACCACGCGGGGGTCGGCAAGGTCGCGCCGTCCGATCCACATGCCCAGAGTGAACGGGGCGACGTAGGTGATCAGCGGGTAGGGACCGGTGGCCACCAGCCCCCGGACGATTTCCCACGGCGGGTCGCTGAGCGCGGTGACATAGCCGGTGACCACGTCCGGATAGGCGTGCTCGAGCGAGACGTGGGCAACCGGGCCGAGCACGAAGGCGGCGCCGGCCACCGTCAGCAGCCACCGGTCGCCGAGCGGGCGCAACACCAGCGCGACGACGAACACCAGCGCATAATCCTGCAGGATCACCGCCACGCCGTGGTCGAGCTCCTGCAGGGCCAGCCCGGCCGGCAGCAGCACGACGGCGCGCCACACCAGCCGCACCGGCGTCAGGCCAGCCGACCGGCCACGGTCGAGCAACGACACGCCGGCCCCGGCCAGCAACACGAACAACAGCACCGACCGGCCGTGCGACAGGGCGTAGGCGTCGCCGGACAAGCCCTCAGCGTCGGTCGGCCCGATGTGCACCGCCACCATGCCGACGATCGCCACGGCCCGAGCGAGGTCCAGGCCCCGGATCCGCCGCGCCGGCCCCGCAGCCGTCGCGGTGACGCCCTCTCCCCCGTGAACCTCGGCCGAGGCGGTCACATCCCACCATCGAGTCGGCGACTCATCCCAGCACCGCCGCGCGCTCCCGGGCATCGGCCAAAGCGTCGAGGAAGCGATCGCGGGGCATCGACACCGCCCCGAAGCGGCTCAGATGCGGGGTGTCCTGTTGCACGTCGAACAGCGCGAACCCGCCGGCTCGCAGACGCGACACGGTCTCGACCAGAGCCACCTTCGACGCGTCGCGCACCCGGTGGAACATCGACTCGCCGCTGAAGGCCGCGCCAACAGCGACCCCGTAGAGCCCCCCGACGAGCCGGTCCGCCGGATCCCACACCTCGACCGAGTGGGCCTGCCCCAGCTCGTGCAGCCGGCCGTAGGCGCGCTGCATCGCCGGCGTGATCCAGGTGCCCTCCCCCGGCCGGTCGGCGCATCCGGCGACGACGTCAGCGAAGGCGACGTCGACGGTGCAGCGAAACGTTCCGCGCCGCAGGGTGCGGGCCAGGCTGCGGGGTACGTGCAGTGCGTCGAGCGGCAGCACGGCTCGAGGGTCCGGCGACCACCACCACACCCGCCTGCCGGCCGGCCAAGGGAACAACCCCACGCGGTAGGCGGCCATCAGCGTGGTCGGCGTGAGATCTTCACCGACGGCGGCTGGCCCGTCGGCCGGCGCGCGCTGCGGATCCGGCAGCTCGCTCATCCGCCGCGCGATGGCCGTCCCGTTCGGCACATCGGGCGCGGTCTCGCTGGCGCTGCGCATCGGAGGTCAGGCGCGGGAGGCGGTCGACTCGGGAAGGCGCACACCAGCGACCCGGGCCACGCCCTCGAGGTTGGCCTTGGCGCAGTGCACGCCGCAGCGCACCACCTCGTCGATCGCGCTGAAGTCCAGCATGGTCACCCGCGCGGGGAACTCGGGGCGCAACACGTAGTCGGCGTGGCGCAGCCGCTCGTTGGCGAAGTGCTTCTGGCTGGTCTCGAAGCCGCGCAGCAACGCGGTGGCCCAGTTGTCCGCCTCGGTGCCGAGCAGGTGCTGGCCCACGTGCACCGCGACGACGACCTCGGCGCCGAGGTCGCGCGCGACGTCGATCGGTGAGGGGTCAGCGAAGGCGCCGTCCATCAACGTCCGGCCCTCGCGCCGGATCGGCCGGGTGAGCCCCGGAATGGCGCCGCTGGCCAGCACAGCCGAGCTGACCTCCCCGGACGTCATGACCACCCGCTCGCCCGCGTCGAGGTCGGTGGCGGTGATCGCCGCGGGAAGGCGCAGGTCGGCGAACTCGTCACGGCCGCCGAGCAGTTGGTCGAGGACTTCCCGGCCATACTCCTCGTAGCCTTGCCGGCCCAGGGTCCAGACGCTGGGAACGAGACGGCGGGCGTTGCGCAACGCGCCCCGGAGCTTGGCCAGGGCGTATTCCTCCTCGGTGTCGGCCACCGTCGGCAACCGGGAGCGATCGACCGCCTCCAGGGCCTGGCGCCAGTCGTCTCGGGCCGCATACGCGGCCGCGACCAGCGCGCCCATGGACACGCCGACGATGACGTCGGGGCGGATGCCACCCCGATCCAATGCGGAGAGCACGCCGGCGTGAGCCAGGCCGCGAACCCCTCCGCCACCCAGTACGACCCCGAGACGCGGCCGCGCATCGTCGGAAGGCGGGACGCTCATGAGCGGGACGATACCGGTCGGCTGGCCATCAGCGCAGCCAGGCGGGCCCCAGGACGGGCGGATCCGGGCGAGGCCCGTTGCTCGGCAGGAACCGGCTTCACAGGGCCGCTACCGCTTCGCTACTTGAGCGGCTACACAGGGCCGCTACCGCTT
>CAYQMQ010000198.1:0-4406 GCA_964418395.1 uncultured Actinomycetota bacterium | reverse complement strand
TGGCCGCCATCGTCGGAGGAGACCAGCCACACCGCGCTGGGCGTGTTGCCGCGCCCCTCCAACGTCACGTAGCTGGCAAACAGCGTGCCGGCGGCGTCGAAGGCGACCGTGGGCGCATAGCACTTGTCCTCCTCGCCTTCGGGGATCGGCACGTCGGTTTGTGACCAACTCCGCCCACCATCCGACGAGATGTGCAGCGCACAGGAGAACCGCGGCGTGTCGATGCGGTTGCCCACCACCAGGTTCGACCCGTCGGCCGGGTTACGCGCCATCGCCGGCGAGTTGTGCGCGCGGATGTCGGTCAGATCGCCGGCGCCGGCGTTTACCGGCGCGTCACCGCCCACCACCTCGGCCTCGAGCGGAGCGTCCAGCGCCATGGCCGACATCACCATGCCCACCCCGATCAGCAACAGCGCCACGGCCGCAAGGGGCCCCATCGTCGAGCGCTCGCGCGGCGGCGGGGCACCATCGCCCGGCGCCGCCGTGTCGCGGCGCGCCGGGGCCGCGCGGTCATGAGCCGGGGGAGGCTCGGGGTAGGTCTCGGCCATGGGGCATCTCCGTGAGGCCGTGGGCTGAGGGGAGGTGGGTCACGGCCGGCGGCGGCGCCACAGCCCGACGATCCCCAGCCCGAGGCTGACCGCCACCAGCGACCCGCCGGCGGCCGCCAGCAGCGGCAACGGCACCTCCCGGTCGAGGTCGAGCGGGGCGGGGTCGTCGGGCGGCGTTGGCGCCGGCGTGTCGGGCGTGTCGCCGCGGTTGTCAGAGGCGTTGGTGGCGCCGGCCAGGAACGAGCGTTTGTCCAGCGGCCCCGAGCCGTGGACAAAGACCCAGTCGTTGTAGACCCGCGACCGGTAGGCGAAGGCGCCGTCGGGGAAGACCAGCGGCAGCACGGGCACGTCGGCGGCGAGCACCTCGAGCGCCCGGTCGACCGCCGCTTGGCGCTGCTGCGGGTCGGGGGTGCGGGCGATGTCGGCGGCGGCGGCGTCGAACGCGTCGCTTGCATAATCAGCGTGGTTCAGCGGGCCCGGCTCGGGGTCGGCCCCGAAGACCTGCGCGAGAAAGTCGGGGTCGTGGGAGGCCAGCGGGAAGCCAGAAGCGATGCCCAGCTGGAAGGTGGGCTGGCTGCCGTCGAGGCCGAGGGCCGCGGCGTGGGCGTCGCGGTCGCGCGTGTCCAGCTGGGCGTCGAGGCCGGCGCGGCGCAGCGCCACCGCCACCTGGCGGCCGGCTTCCACTTTGACCGGGTCGTTGTCGGGGGCGACGACCTCGACGGCGGGCAGGTCGAGGGCGGCGAGGCGCTCGGTGGCGACGTCGACGTCGGCGGTGTGGACCACCTCGCTGGCCGCCCACGGCGAGTCCGGGTGCAGATAGCCGCGGTCGGCGGGCACCGTGTCCCCGCCGATCGCCCGCGCCACCCGGTCGAGATTGACCGCAGCGGCCACCGCCCGGCGCGCCTCGGCGTCGTCGAAGGGGGCGGTGTGGGTGTTGAACCGCAGCTCGGTGCCCAGATAGGAGGTGCCAGACAAGAAGTCGATGCCCAGCCCGGCCAGGCGGCGTTGCAGCCCCTCGGGCAGCGGCAGCGGCAACAGGTCTGCCTCGCCGGATTCGAGGGCGCGCAGCGTGGCGTCGGCCTCGCCGATGATCGGCACGTCGAGGGTGGCGATCGCCGGCTCGCCGCGGAAGTAGTCGGCGTTGGCGGTGAACTCGTAGCCCTCGTCGGGGTCGTAGCCTTCTAGTTCGTAGGGCCCGCTTCCCACTGGCGCCCCGTCGGGGGCTTGTTGGTCGGCGGGCAGGTCCTGCCACCGGTGGGCGGGCAGGATCGGCACGTCGGCCAGCGGCTGGTCCTCGAACCCAGGCGACGGATGCGCGAGCTCGAACACCACCGTGTGCTCGTTTGGCGTGGCCACGTCCTCGATGGCGTCGAGCTGGCCGGTGAAGCGGGGGTGGAACCGGTCGGCGATGTACTCGAAGGTGAAGGCCACGTCGGCGGCGGTGACCGGCTGGTCGTCGTGCCAGCGCGCGTTGCCGGCCAGGCGCACCGTCACCCGCCGGCCGTCGTCGCTGGTGGCGACCTCCTCGGCCAGCCACGGCTGTGGCTCGCCGTCGGCGTCGCGCCACAGCAGCGTGTCATAGACCAGCGTCATCAGCGAGTAGCCCAGCTCGAAGGTGTAGGGCGTCAAGCTGCCGTCGTCCTGGGGGAAGGGGATGCGCAACTCGTCGGGCTGGTCAGTGCTATTTGGCGTCGAGGGGGTCGGCTCGCTCGTTTGTGCGGCGGCGGGGTGGGGCGGCGCGGCCGCCGCGAGGATCACCCCGGCGATGGCGATGATCGCGGCGCAAAACGCGACCGCGACGGCCACCGAGCGCGGGGTGGCACGATCCACGGCGGGGGTGGCCCGATCCACAGCCGGGCGCCTCACCGCCCGTCGCGGCGGCCGCTCGCCCCGGCGACCGTCTGTTGTTCGATGCGGCCCTCGTCACGCCAGGCCCACCCGGCCGCGGCCACAGTCAGCACCAACAGCAGGATGCCGGGAAGACTGTGGAACAGGGCCGCATCCCAGCCGACGAGCCCGTCGGCGGCCTGGCCCAGCAACGGCACGTGAGTGGCGGTCATCCACAGCCCGGCCAACACGCCGACCAGCGCGATCAGCAGCGGCAACCAGCCGGCCAGCCCGGCGACGGCGACGGCGACCAGGATCACGGCCGGCAGCGCATGATCGACCAGTTCCACGTTCAGCGGGACGCCTTGCACATCCCAGCCCACCCACGGGCCGACCCACGGCGGGATCGCCCCCCACACCGTCACCGCCAGCAGCGCGCCCATCAACCACCTCGGGGGCCGGCCACGCCGGCTGGCGGATCCCGCTGCCATGCGGGCTAGCTCCCACCCGAGGTTCGGCTGGCTCGAGCCGCGCGGCCGCCGGTGCCGGACTTGGCGGTCTGGCTGTTGCCGGCCTTGCTGGCGGCTTTCTTGGTGGTCTTCTTCGTGGTCTTGGTGGCGCTGCGGCTCGACCCGCCGGTGGACGGGGGCTGCGGCGGGCCGGCGACCTCGTCGAGGTCGTCGGCGGTCAGCGTCTCGTGTTCGGCCAGCTCCCGGGCGATCGCCTCGAACCCGTCGCGGTTGGCGGTCAGCACCGCGCGGGCGCGCTCGAAGGCCTCGTCGACCAACGCGCGGGCCTCGGCATCGATCAGCGTCATCGTCTCGGGCCCGTGCGCAGCCGACGAGCCGTTCGAGCCATACGTCAGCCGGCCGAGCTGGTCGCTCATGCCCAGCTGGGTGACCATCGACCGCGCCGTGTTACTGGCCCGCTCCAGATCATGCGCCGAGCCCGCCTCCGGCTCGCCAAACACCAACTCCTCGGCGGCGCGACCGCCGAGGGCGATGGCCATGTCGTCGATCAGCTGCGACCGCGACCGCAGCGCGTTTTGCGACTCGGCGCCGTCGACCATGGTGGTGGCGCCCAGCATGTGGCCGCGGGCGACAATCGACACCTTGTGCGGGAGTTTGCCGGAGTCCAGCACGCGGGCGACCAGCGCGTGGCCGGTCTCGTGATAGGCGATCTTCTCGCGCTCGGCATTCGACAGCACCCGACGGCGGGCCACCCCCGTGTTCGCGCGGTCCAGCGCCTCTTCGATCAGCTCCATGCTGATCGTGCCGCTGCCGCGCCGGGCGGCGAGCAAGGCGGCCTCGTTCAAGGTGTTGGCCAGGTCCGCGCCGGACAGCCCGCGGGTGCGCATCGCCACCGTGTCCAAATCCAGACCGGGCGCCAGCGTCTTGCCGGCCGCGTGCACCTCCAGGATCTCGCGACGCGCCGCCCGGTCGGGCAGCTCGATGGCCACCCGCCGGTCGAACCGGCCCGGGCGCACCAGCGCCGAGTCCAGCATGTCGGGCCTGTTGGTGGCGGCCATGACGACCACGCCGGTGCGCGGGCCGAACCCGTCCAGCTCGATCAGCAGCTGGTTGAGGGTGTTCTCGCGTTCGCGGGACCCGTCCGTGCTGCCGCCGCGGCGTGCGCCGATGGCGTCGAGCTCGTCGATGAACAAGATCGCCGGCGCCATCGCCTGCACCTGGGCGAATAGATCCCGCACGCGCGCGGCGCCCTCGCCCACGTAGACCTCGGTGAACTCGGTGGCGGCCACCGACACGAACGCCGCGTTGGCCTCACCGGCCACCGCGCGGGCCAGCAGCGTCTTGCCACACCCCGGCGGGCCCGACAACAACAACCCGCGCGGCATGCGCGCGCCGACAGACTCGAACCGCTCGGGCTCGACCAGGAAGTCGCGCACCTCGACTAGCTCGTCCACGGCCTCGTCGACGCCGGCCACGTCGTCGAACGTCACCCGTTCGCTGGCCAACGCCTGGTGGCCCATCTCGCGGTCGCGCATCGCCAGCCGCCGCTGGCGCTCGGGCG
>CAYQMQ010000197.1:0-4448 GCA_964418395.1 uncultured Actinomycetota bacterium | reverse complement strand
CCTCGAGCACCCCGGGTTGCTCGAAGAACACGTGCACGAGCTCCCAGAGGATGTGATACAGCGTGACGTGCAGCTCCTTGGCAACCAGCGGGTCGTCGGTGTGGGCACGCAGGACGTGATCGACGGCTGGGCTTGCGGCGATCGGTCCGCCGTCGCCACCGACCAGCGCCAAGGTCAGCAGCCCGCGCTCACGGGCCGTCTCCAAGCCCCGCCGCACGTTCTCGCAGCGTCCGTCCGAGGAGACGCCCAGGGCCATGTCCACCGGGCCCGCGATGATGCCCAGCTGATAGGCGAACACCTCGGCGAAACCTTGGGAGTTGGCGATGCCGGTCAGCGTGGCCACGTCGCTGGTCAGCGACATGGCCGGCAACGCTCGCTTGCCCACGACCACCGGGTGCACGAACTCCACCGACACGTGCTGCGCGTCGGTGGACGGGCCGCCGTTGCCGAACACCAGCAAGCGGCCGTTCTGGTGGAACCGGTGGGCCATGTCGTGGCAGGCGCGGGCCACCGCTTCGGAATCACCGGCCACCGCAGCGCCGGGTTCCTGCCGGCGGGCGCGCGCCTCAGCCAGCGCGTTGCTGAGCGCAGCCTCCACGTCGCCTCACCGTCCTTGTGGTCACGCTCGTGGCCCGGGGCTGCCGTCTGTCGCGAGGACGTCCGCCGCGAGGGCGAATGCCCAGCCAGCTCACTCGATGTCGCTCTCCACCAGCTCTTGCAGCTCGTCTTCGTACACCTTGCCGAGCTCTTCGAGGAAGTCGTACGTCTGTTTCGCCTCTTCCTCGTCGATCTTGGACATCGCGAAGCCGACGTGGATCAACACCCAGTCGTCGACCTCCGGCTCGTCACCGTCCTGCTGCAGCAGCTGCACGTTGACGTTGCGCCGTACGCCGCTTACCTGGGCCTTGGCGATCCCGTGCTCCCGGTCCACGTACTCGAGGATCTGTCCTGGAATTCCGAGGCACACCTCAGCCACCTTTGTTCGACCGTGCTCCCATTGTGGGTTATGGGAGCCCTAAGCGCCATGTCGCAGCCATGCAAGCACCCCCAACTATATGGTAAAGGCATCTAGTTCGCTGGGAGTAGGCTAGGTTGACGGTCATCCGGAGCGTCTCCGCTCGGCGACGAGCTCAGCGTTGACCACGCCGCCGAGCAGCACCACCACGTTGGTCAGCCACGCCCACAGAGCCCCCACCAGTGCTCCGCCCAGCACCTGGCCCACCAGCGAGACCGCTTCGGCCGGCTCGTCGGGGGCGATCTCCCGGGCACCGACCCGCTCGAAGTACAGGCGCAGCCCGACCGCGATCAGCACCGTGCCGACCATGGCCAGGACGGCGCCGGGCAGGGCGGCGCGCCAGCCGTGCGCGACGGACGGCGCGAGCTGGTACAGCGCGCCCAGGAACGCCACGCCGATCACGAACACCAGCGGCCACCGGCCCACGGCCCAGGCGAGCTCGAACGTGGCGCCCATGCCGAGCGCCTCGGCGATCTCCCGGCCGCCGCCCAGCAGCGGGCCCACGACCACCAGCGCGAGGGTGAGCGTGACCACGATGGTGGCCGTCAGCGCCAGCAACGCGGCCACCAGCCAGCTGGCCAGGATCCGCCGCGGCCGCTCGACCCCGTACGCCGCGTCGAGGGCCCGGCCCGCCGATCGAAACATCCGGGCGGCCAGCAGCAACGCGACGAGCGCACCAGCGACGGCGACCACGGTGCGCTCCTGCTGCAGGACCCCCCGGATGATCGGGGCGAGCACGTCGGCGGTCACCTCGGGGGCGAACACCACCCCGACCGCGTCGATCACGACGGACTCGATCTCGGCGACCCGCTCTTGACCCAGCAGGCGCCCCAGGAACCCGAGGCCGGCCCCGATCGCGGTGAGCAGCGGCACCAGCGAGATGATCGCGTAATAGGTCATCTCGGCGGCCAGGCCCGTGACGCGGACCTGGACCGCCCGCCGCGGCATCCTCGCCGCGACGGCGGCCGGGTTCACCCCACCGAGGCGAAGCGGGAAGCGCTGCGCCGCGCGTTCGAGTCGGTCGAACAGAGCCGTCCGTTCCTCACCGGAGGTGGCCGCGGACCGCGAGGGCGGCATCCGGGTCGCGGCAGGGCGAACAAAGCCTAGTAGCCGGCCCCGCGGGTCATCTCGCCGGGCTGCGCGATCACCCGTCATGGCGGCCCGCCGTCGTGGCGGCGGGCCGCGTTCGTGCCGGAGCTTCGGACGGGGTCAGCCGGTTCCGTGCCGATGCCTCGTGATCACACGCGCTCGCGCTCCGGCGACGTGGTGGCCGGCGCCTCCTTGTGGGTGGCCCCCTGCACGATGCCGGCGACGATGATCACCAGCGCCGAGACAATCGCCAGGTAGGCGCCGATCTGGAGCTCGGCGGGCACGGTCCCGCCCCGGAACGGTGCTTCGATCATGCGGTACAGGATGCGCACGCCGGAGACCAGCCCCAGCGCGGCGACCAGGCCGCCCATCCCCGAGGGGCTCACCGGGGCCCGTTGCCGGGAAGCGGCGATGATCAGCCCGATCACGATCAGCGACACCCAGAACACGAGCATGGAGGTGTGCGGCGTCGGCAGCCAACCGGACCAGACCCGCTCGTCCATGGTGGGGGTGACGTAGAAGGGGAAGAACGTATAGCCGAAGATGAACTGGCCCAGGGCGCCCAAGCCGGCCACACCGAGCCACGGCGTCATCCCGGTCTGCCGGCTGGCCACCCAGAAGTTGGCGGGTGTGGCCCTCGCCGGCCGGCTCAGCAGATGCACGATGCCACCGACCAGCACCGCCACCGTGCCGATGAACCCGATCCAGATGCCCGGCAGCAGGCTCGCGTCGACGGCCTGGCTCGGCGGGCAGAACCACAGGCAGTGATCGAAGCTGAACAGGCTCGCCCACGTCTCGGTGCCTTGCAGCTCGAAGTCGAACGGCGGCGCGAGCATGCGGTAGCCCAGCCACAACGTGGAGAGCAGACCCATCACCGCCGTGATGATGCCGACCGTGACGCCGCGGAACATGCTCCGGCCCGCCGCGGCGAACGCGGCGAGGAGGACGGCGATGACCGCCGTGCCGAGCATGAGCTGGCTGGTGTGCGGGACGCCGAACCAGGCGCCCGCCGTGTCCGTGCCCTCTTCGCCGAGCCCTCCATAGAAGTTCGATCCCAGCGCCACAAAGATCAGGATCGCGCCGACGATCGCGATCCACTGGCCGATGCTGATGCGGTTCATCGTGTGTGCCCCCTTGCTCTGCTCCACTCTGCTGGGCGTGTCGTCAGGGCGTGTGCGACTAGCTCGCTACGGTGCATCAACTCCTGCGAGTAGGGTCACAAGTAACGCCTGACGTATCAAGAGGCTCACCGGGGCGCTGCGGCCCCTAGCCTGGCGTCACGATGACCGACGACGGCGGCTCCGAAACTTCGCTTGCCGGCTCGCAGCCGCGCTGGCTGCGGCTGGTGGCCTCGCCGCAGGTGCGCTTGGGGCTGCTGGTGGCCATCCTCGCCGCCGGTGTGGGCGCCACCGTCGCGCTCGCTCCCGAGGACGCGGCCGAGCGCCGCGAGCTGCTGGGGACGGTGCAGGGTGCGGTGGGCGCGGCCGGCCCGGCCGCTCCGATCGCCTACGTGGTGCTGTACGCCGTGGCCACCGTCGCGTTCGTGCCCGGCGCCCCCTTGACCCTCGCGGGCGGCGCCCTGTTCGGCCCGTTGTGGGGGACCGTCCTGGCCGTGGCCGGCGCCACGCTCGGGGCGGGGGGTGCATTCGTGCTCGCGCGCCGTCTGGGCCGCGACCAGGTCGAGGCGCTGGCCGCCGGACGCCTCGGCCAGGTGGATCGCTGGCTCGAGCAGCAGGGGTTCCTGGCCGTGCTCTACCTGCGGCTGGTGATCATCGTGCCGTTCAACCTGTTGAACTACGTCGTGGGGATTACCAGCGTGCGCCGGCGCGACTACCTGCTGGCGACCATGATCGGCATCGTCCCGGGCGCCTTCGCGTTCGCCGCGTTCGGCGACGTCGCCCTGGCCGCCCTCGACGGAGACCTGGACGCGCTCTTGTCCGCTCAATTCCTGAGCGCGGTGGCGCTGATCGTCCTGCTGGCCGCCGGCGGGCCGGTGGTGCACCGACGGCTTCGTGCCCGCGGCCTGGTCCCGGCCGCCGCGTCGGCCGATCGCGACCACGAAACGGCCGGCAGCGACGAGGCTGCCGGCCACGATCCACGATCCTCCGACGCGGACGACTAGGGCCGCCGCGGCGGCGTCTCGGGCTGCCGCGGCTCGCCTAGCTCAAGACGGGCTCACGCTCATCGTCCTCGAGTTGCTCCAACTCGGGGATCTCGGGGCTCGAGGCGGTGACCAGCGGGTCGGCTTCGGCCTCAGCGCTGGAGTCCGGGTCCAACCCAGCGGGTCCACCGAACCGGCGGAACATCCACCAGCCGGCGGCGGCGAACAGGCCCAGGAGCAGCA
>CAYQMQ010000196.1:0-4518 GCA_964418395.1 uncultured Actinomycetota bacterium | reverse complement strand
AGGCCGAGGTGTGGCGCGACGGCACCAAGCGCCTGGTGCGGTTCAAGCGCGGCAAACGCACCAAGGCGCTGCACCCGATCGGGAAGTCCAAGAAGACCGGCACCATCATCCGCTTCTGGCCCGACGACGAGGTCTTCGAGACCCTCGAGTTCGACTGGGACACCATCGCCACGCGCCTGCGCGAAACGTGCCTGCTCAACCCGGGACTGCGTGTTGAGCTGATCGATCAGCGCCCCGGGCGCGAGCAAGAGGCCACCTTTCAATTCAAGAAGGGGTTGAGCGAGTTCGTCGCCGAGCTGCTCGGCGAGGACGAGCCGCTGCTGTCCAAGCCCGTGCAGATCTCGCGGGCCGAGGAGTCCGACGGGATGGCGCTGGCGGTCGATGCGGCGGTGAACTGGTCGGCCACCGGCTTCGACGAGCGCACGCGCAGCTACGCCAACGTGGTGCGCACCGTCGACGGCGGCACCCACGAGGAGGGCTTTCGCAAGGCGCTGACCGGCACGCTCAACCGGTGGGGCGAGAAGAACAAGGCCTTCAAGCGCGGCGACAAGGCGCTGACCGGCGAGGACCTGCGCGAGGGCATGTGCGCGGTGGTGTCGGTCAAGATGCCCGACCCGCAGTTCGAGGGCCAGACCAAGTCCAAGCTCGGCAGCGCGGTGATGCGGCGCTTCGTGGAGCGCGCGGTCAACGAGGCGGTCACCGAGTGGCTCGACGCCAACCCGGCGCTGGGCCGCAAGATCATCAAGAAGGCCCAGGTGGTGGCCAAGGCCCGCGAGGCCGCCCGCCAGGCCCGCGATCTGACGCGCCGCAAGGGGATCCTGGATCAGAACTCGGCGGGGCTGCCGGGCAAGCTCGCCGACTGCAGCTCGCGCAAAGCCGAGGAGTGCGAGCTGTTCGTGGTCGAGGGCGACTCGGCCGGCGGCTCGTCCAAGATGGCCCGCGACCGCCACATCCAGGCGATCCTGCCGCTGCGCGGCAAGGTGTTGAACGTCGAGCGCGCCCAGCTGCGCAAGGTCCTGGCCAACGCCGAGATCGCCAACCTCGTCAAGGCGATCGGCACCGGCATCGGCGACGACTTCGACTACGCCAAGCTGCGGTATCACAAGATCGTCGTGTTGAGCGACGCCGACGTCGACGGCGGCCACATCACCACGCTGCTGTTGACGTTCTTCTACCGGCTGATGCCCAAGCTGGTCGACGGCGGGCACCTGTTCATCGCCCAGCCGCCGCTGTATCAGCTGCGCAAGGGCACCAAGACGGCGTATGCGCTGTCCGACGCCGAGCGCGACCGGCTGCAGCGCGAGCAGTTCGACGGCAAGGCCGAGGTCAGCCGGTTCAAGGGGCTGGGCGAGATGGACCCCCAGCAGCTGTGGGACACCACGATGGACCCGGCCCGCCGCGTGCTGCTGCGGGTCGGGATCGACGACGCCGCCAGGGCTGAGCAGACGTTCTCGCTGCTGATGGGCGAGAGCGCCGCCGACCGCCGCGAGTGGATCGAGGCCAACGCCGACGCGGTGGACCTCATCGACGTGTGAGTCGCCGCCGCTGCGGACGGTGACGGCGCCACGGTGGCGTGCGGTACGGTCCCGGCATGAGCCGGATGCACGACGTCGGCGGCATGCAGGGGTTCGGGGCGGTGGACCCCACCGAGCACCCCGAGGCGTTCGCCGCCGACTGGGAGGCGCGGGTGTTCGCGCTCAACTCGGCGCTGGTGGGCGCCGGGGTGTACACCCTCGACGAGTTCCGCGACGCCGTCGAGCGCATCCCGCCGCAGCGGTATCTGGCGGCGTCCTACTACGAGCGGTGGTTCGCCGCCATCCAGGACCTGCTGGTGGCCAAGGGCGTGGCCCGCGCCGAGGAGCTGGAGCCGCCGCCGTGAGCGCTGCCGACCCAGGTCAGCCCCGTCCATTGCCGCCGGGCACGTGGGTGCGGGTGCGGGCTGGCGACCCGCCGGGGCACACCCGCGCGCCGGGCTACGTGCGCGGCCACGTGGGCGAGGTCGTGGCACAGCACGGCGAGCACCCGCTGCCGGATGCCGTGGTCGCCGGCGCGGCCCAGCCGCCGGTCGAGCCGGTCTACGCGGTCCGCTTCGCCGCCGCCGACCTGTTCCCCGGCAGCGACGCGCGCCACACCGTGACGGTCAACCTGTGGCAGGCCTATCTGGATCCCGTCGGGGAGGGGGCACGCTCGTGACCGAAGCCCACCACGAGACGCCGATCGCCGCGCGGGTGCGCCACGTGGAAGCGCTGCTCGAACAACGCGGGGTGGTCGACGGCGCCCGGCTCGACACGCTGCTGGATCAGTTCCTGGCTCACGCCGGCCCGGGCAACGGCCAGCGGATCGTGGCCCGTGCCTGGAGCGACCCGGACTATCGGCAGCGGCTGCTGGCCGACGGCAACGCCGCCGTGGCCGAGCTCGGCTACCGCGCCGCCGGGCTGCAGGACCAGCGGCTCGAGGTGGTCGCCAACACCGACCGGGTGCACAACCTCGTCGTGTGCACCCTGTGCTCGTGCTATCCGCTCGGGCTGTTGGGCCCGTCGCCGTCGTGGTACAAGTCCGAGGCCTACCGGGCGCGGGTGGTGCGCGAGCCGCGGGCGGTGCTCGCCGAGTTCGGCGTGGAGCTGGCCGACGAGGTCGACGTGCGCGTGTGGGACGCCAGCGCCGAGACGCGCTACATGGTGCTCCCGCAGCGCCCGGCTGGGACCGACGGCCTCCACGAGCGCGAGCTCGCGGGGCTGGTGACACGGCGGGGGCTGATCGGCACCGCCCTGGTGTGAGGCCGGCACCCCCAGGCGCGGAACGCGTCAGTCGCAGCCGCCGAAACCGGCGTCGGTGAAGTGACCGCCGGTGTCGACGCCGTGCTCGTTGGCCGCGCGGAACTCCCAGGTGTAGCCGGCGTCGTGCAACGTCAGCTCGAGCACGCCGAAGTGCTCGTCGGTGCGGGCCGCGCTCAGGGGATGGCGTCGGTCGAACGGGCGGAGGTTCGTGCCGCCCGTGCCGACCACGAACGAGCGCACGCCGCCTTCCGGGTCGGCGTTGCCGGCGGCGTCGGCCCGACGGAACCGCTGGTACGAGTGCGCATGGGCGGCGAGGACCACGTCGACCCCGCCGTCAGCCAGCACCTGGAACATCGCCTCGAGCTCGGCGTGGGAGCCGTGCGTCGACCCGTCGCTGAAGCGGGCGTGGTGCATGAGCGCCATCCGGCACGTGGCGGTGCTGCCCTCCAGCTTCTGGCGCAGCCACTCCATCTGCGCCGAGCCCGGGTCGCACTCGTCGTGCAGCCCGCGGCAGTTGGAGTCCAGCGACAGCACCTGCCAGCCGCCGATCTCCCGCGCGTAGTACCCGCGGCCCGCCGGCCCCGCACGTTCGCCGAAGTAGGCGAAGTAGTCGCTGGGGTCGCCGCCGACGTACTCGTGCCGGCCGATCGCGGGGTGGGTGCGCTCGGTGAACGCTCCCCACGTGCGGTCGTAGGCCGCGGCGAGGTTGCTCAGCGTGGCGCGCCCGGACTGAAGGTCGCCGAGCACGAGCACCTCGTCGGCTTGCGCGGCGAGCTCGGCGGTCTCGGCGCTGCGGCATTCCGTTGACGTCGCCCGCACGCGGGTCCGGGGGTCGCAGGCGATGTCGCCGGCGGCGGCCACCCGCGTCCCCTCGCCGGGGGTCAGCGAGCTCAACGCCGTGACATCGTCGACGACGGAGGTGCCGACCACGGCCTGGCCGCCCACCACCGTGGTGTGCCGCGGCCGCGGCGAGGACAACAGCCACCGCTGGGTGGCGGGGGAGCGGTCGAGATCGGCGCCGTCGACCAGCACCAGGGGTTGGCCCACCCACGCGGCCGCGGTGCCGGCGACCAGGGCGTCGGGCCAGTCGCCGCCGGTGACCAGCCACGGGCGGGCGGCGTCCAATCCCGCCTCCGCGCTCAGCTCGGCCACCGCCCGCGAGGTGGCGTACCGGTTCGCGCCGGCCACGCGGCTGACCTCGGCGCCCAATTTGCCGAGCCGGCCGGCCACCTGCTCGGAGACCGCGCCGGTGCCGCCGACGATCGTGACGTCGCGGATGCCCAGATCGGAGATCGCCTCGGCGGTGGGCTCGGGCAACCCGTCGCGCGTCACCAACAGCACCGGCGCCCCCTGATGGGCCGCCAACGCCGACACCGTCACCGCATCGGGCCAGCCATCGGCCGCCACGACGTAGGCCCGATCGCCGTCACCGCCGGTGGCCGCGCGCGCCGCCCGGGCGGCGGTCTCGAAGCGCGTGGCCCCGTGCAGGCGCTGCACGCCGTCGAGGCCGAGCTCGCTTTCGAGCTCCTCGGCCACGGCGGCGGGGACCGCCTGCGGCCCGCCCAGGATCGTGACTCGTCGGGGCCGCAGCCAGGCGAGCTCGGCGCGCACCGCCGGCGGCAACCCGTCGCCCGAGGCCAACAGCACGGGACCGCCGCGGGCGCCGGCAAGCGCGGCGCCGGCCAACGCGTCGGGATAGTCGTCGCCGGTGACGATCACCGCGTGGGCGGCCTCGTCGGGG
>CAYQMQ010000195.1:0-4521 GCA_964418395.1 uncultured Actinomycetota bacterium | reverse complement strand
CGATGAGCTGGCCGACCTGGATGATGATGGCCAGCTCCAGCAGCGGGATGGCCACAAAGATCACGAACAGCACGACGCGCATGGGGGCATGATCGCAACTCGACCGGGCCCGCGCAGCCGTCCGCCCGTCCCGGTCGGTCAAGCGCTCAGCTGCGGACGGGGCGGCTACCGGGTCAGGCCGGTGAGGCTGCGCCAGCGACAGAGGGGCCCGCGCACGGGCCCCTCTGCGGTCACCGGCCGGATGACGGGTGTCTACGGGTCGACGGGAGACGCCTCCTGATCGACTAGGAGATCGCCGGCGCAAGACGCCTCGTCGGTGACCGGCTCGAGCGGCGTGCCGTCACCGCCGTCGTGAACGGGGCCCGTGACGAGGCCGTCGGCGTCCGGGTCCTCGGTCAGCGGCGGTGCCTGCAGGCCCCCGTCCCAGGCGGTCTGACCGAGCGTGTCGTCGGTCAGGATGCCGGGATCACCGGCGTCCGCCGTGCAGGGGTCCGGCTCGTCCTCCGGGCAGTCGGAGTCGGCGCCGTCGACGTCGCCGTCCCCGTCGTTGTCCACACCGTCGTCGCAGAACGCGCCGTCTTGGGCGCCCTCGTTGCAGTCGGGGTCCTCGCCGTCGACGAAGCCGTCGCCGTCGTTGTCCACACCGTCGTCGCAGGTCGCGTCACCCTGCGGCCCCTCGGTGCCGTCATCCGGGCAGTCGGAGTCGGCGCCGTCGACGTCGCCGTCCCCGTCGTTGTCCACACCGTCGTCGCAGAACGCGCCGTCTTGGGCGCCCTCGTTGCAGTCGGGGTCCTCGCCGTCGACGAAGCCGTCGCCGTCGTTGTCCACACCGTCGTCGCAGGTCGCGTCACCCTGCGGCCCCTCGGTGTCGTCGCCGTTGTCGCCGTCGCCGGGACGCTCATCGTCGTCGTCGGGCGTCTCACAACCGGAGTCGTCCGGGTGGTCGGTCCGACCGTCGCCGTCGTTGTCCCTCCCGTCGGAGCACTCCGGCTCCTCTTCGGGATCCGCCACGACCTCGCCTTCGCCATCGTCGGGACAGTTGAACACCAGCATGGTGCTGCCCGACTTCACGACGACCGACTTGATGTCCGTGTCGCCCTCGAAGCTGAAGTCCTGCAGATCCGAGCCGTCCGGGTCGTCGCCGTCACGATCCTGGTCTTCCGTCTCGATATCGTCGCCCTCGAACTTCAGGTAAGTGAAGTCATCGTCTTCGAAGTTGATCGAGACGAAGGAGATGTCCTTGGAGGACTCGACGTGAAAGTCCGTACACCCGTCGAAGAACTCGACTGAGATCTCGGCTTCGCTGTCCTCGCTCGCCTGAGCCTCGCCGTCATTGGCTGACGGGGGGCTTGCGGAGACGAACGTCAGGCTGCCCATGAGCAACGACAACGTCGCCATGAACGCGATCACTGCGCGGTTGCGTGTCCGCATGTGAACTCACCCTTCCGCCGGGAGCTCCGGCCTCGCGTGACGTTCGTTGGCTTTCGCCCGCTGAGTGGAGCGGGCGGCTCTCTCCGAATCGGGAATCTCCCCCTCGGAGCGAGTCACGGTTGCCATCGACCCTCCTTTCCCTTCGGGTGTGAACTCGCACCCTCCACTAACCCATCGACCTAGCGCACTCGGCTAGCCGATGGGTAGCCCGATATAGCGACGAATTCCTTGACCGCCCGTTGGTGACTAGTGCATAAGGACTAATCGCGTTCAGGTAATATATCCCCCTATCAGGGGATGTAAAGGGCTTGATCAGGGGAGGTTCCCCACCCCCGACGGTGGGGGAAGAGCTCGCCCAGCGCCACCTGCCCGGCGACCTCGGCCAAAAGCTCGACCCGTGGACCGCGGCGATCACCGACCAACTGCACGGCCGTCGGACGGGCCGCCGGGGTCGGCTGACTTCAGACGGCTGCGCTGCTTGAGCTAGGCGTCCAGGGGGTCGAACGGCAGGCGGGTGAACGACTCGGCCAGCTCCACGCCCACCTGCGCCCCGCGCTCGCTGGCGACGCGGCGCAGGTCCGCTTCCGGATCCCAGTCGCCCAGCTGCGAGGCGTGACAGCGCAGCGCGGCGATCTTGCGATCGAAGGTGGCGGTCACGTCCACCAGGTCGAGGCCGTTGCCGAAGCTGACCAGCCAGGCTTCGGCCGGCTTCCACGGCTCGAGTCCCTCGTCCAGCAGCGTGGGATCCCACAGGCGGCTGGACGCAGCCGGGTTCACCGCGTGCAGCACGACATCGCCGGCCGCCCGGTGGTCGGGGTGGTTGACCATCCCCCAGTGCGACCAGCGCAGCTCGGGGTTGGTGGTGATCACGATCTCGGGGCGGTGGCGGCGGATCTCCGCGGCGACCTCGCGGCGCAGCGGGATCGACGCCTCCAGATAGCCGTCGGGATGGCCCAGGAAGGCGACGTCGGTGACGCCGAGCTCGGCGCACGCCGCGCGCTGCTCCTGCTCGCGTAGCTTGGCCAGGCGCTCGCGGGTCATGGTTTCGTCCTGCGAGCCGCTGGCGCCATCGGTGAGCACGAGATAGCGAACGTCCACGCCCTCGTCGACCCATCGGGCCACGGTCGCCGCGCAGCCGAACTCGGCGTCATCGGGGTGGGCGACGACCACCATCGCCCGTCGCAGCGGGCGGGGCGGACTCCAGAGCGTGGGTTCGCTGGTCAGCACGCGGGAACCATAGCGACCAGCCGGTCGGACCGCGGTCCGCACCGCGTCGTTCAGTCGGCTACCCTCGTCGACGTGCGCCGCGGGCGGCCGACCATTCCACACCGCGTCCGGCGGACGGTCACCAAGGCGTCACAGGAGGCCGTGATGACCACTGGCACCCCCGTGCTCGACCCCCTCACCGACCCCGAGGCCGACGAGCGCACCGAGCAGGACCGCCCGTGGAACGTCGTGGTGTGGAACGACCCCGTGACGCTGATGAGCTACGTCGTGTACGTGCTGCGCAAGCTGTTCGGCCACGACGAGGCCACCGCCACCCAGCTGATGCTGACCATCCACCACGAGGGCAAGGCTGTGGTCTCCTCGGGGCCCCGCGAGAAGGCCGAGCACGAGGTCGCCCGCCTGCACGCTCACGGCCTGCAGGCCACCGTCCAAAAGGACTGAGCGCGCTGTGGTACGGAGCCGGGGGGTGCATCGGATCGACGAGGGCGTCGAGGTGGTCATCGGGACCGATGAGCGCGACGCGCTGCGCTCGGTACCACCACGGCTTCGCGCGATCGTCGAGTCCGACGAGCCCACGCCGACCGCCGACCAGGTACGCCACCGCCTGTTCCCGCGGGCCTACGAGGACGCCGAGGCCGACGGCGAGTTCCGGTCGGTCACCGAACCGGACCTGGTGCAGGGACGCCTTGATGCGTTGGACACGTTCCTGCGCACCCTCGACGAGGGCACCGAGCGCGGACGCCGGTGGCAGGTGCGTCTCACCGGCGAGGAGGCCGAGGCGTGGCTCGCGGTGGTCAACGACGCGCGGCTGGTGCTCGCGACCACCGTGGGCATCACCGACGAGTCCGACTGGGACCGCGGCCCCGACCCCGACGATCCGGCCAGCGTCATGCTGTTCTATCTGGGGTGGCTCGAGGAGGAGCTCGTGACGGCGTTGACGAGCACGCTCGACGTCGAGGACGACGAGCAGTGACACTGGACCCTGCCCGCTCCCGACCCGCCGCTCCACGTCGCGAATCGACATCATGAACGAGCCCGCATCCCGCCGCTCCACGAGCTCGGCGCGCAGCGAGACGCGCCCGCGCCTGTCGGCCACCGAACGCCGGCAGCAGCTGCTGGACGTCGCCGGCACGCTGTTCGCCCAGCACGGGTACCACGGGCTGTCCATGGAACATCTCGCCGACGCGGCCGGGGTGAGCAAGCCGGTGCTGTACCAGCACTTCCCCTCCAAGCACGACCTCTACCTCGGGTTGCTGCGGGACGCGATCGCCGAGATGCAAGCCCAGATCACCAAGGCCCTGGAGGACACCGGCGACAACAAGGCCCGGGTCCACGGGGCCATCTCGGCCTACTTCGACTTCATCGGCGACCAGCGCTTCGCGCTGCTGTTCGACACCGCCGAGCTCGCCGACGACGACGTGCGTGCCGAGATCGAAAGCGCCAACAGCCGGATGGCGGACGTGGTCGGCTCGCTCATCGCCGAAGACGCCGGGCTCGATCTCGAACGAGCCCGGCTGCTGGCGGTGGCGGTGCGCGCCCTGGCCACCGAAGGCGCCCGGTGGTGGCTCGAACACGACGGCTTCGACAAAGAAGAGGCCGTGCGGCTGCTGGCCCGGCTGTCGTGGCGGGGATTGGGCTCCTTCGGCCCGGCGGGGCTCGATCCGGACAGCGCCGCCGCTCAGACCGGCGCCATCGAGTCCGGGGACGCCCCGTCAGCCGAGCCCTCCGCCGAATAGGCCGACGGCCCTGCGCCCCACGAACCGCTAGGCTTGGGCTTGACGTGACCACGCGGTCGCGGCCGTGACACACCGCTCGTCGCTTGCCGCAGCGGGATCCGCTCATGCGCAGCCGATCCGGCACGCG
>CAYQMQ010000194.1:0-4547 GCA_964418395.1 uncultured Actinomycetota bacterium | reverse complement strand
GGGTGCCGGTCACCTTGATCATCACGTTGGGTCGGTCGACGCGCGCGAACAGGTCACGCCCCATCTCCACCGCTCCCGCCGTGTCCCGGGTCACCCGTGGCGGCAGCTCCAACGACACGTAGCCGTCGCGTCCGCCCGTGCGGCGGTGGATGTCGGCGAGCACGTCAGCGGCGCCGCGGATGTCGGCGGTCGCAAGGTCCCAGAACACCGCCTCGGGATCGGTGGTGCCCTCTGCCACGACGGCGGACAGCGCCTCGTCGTACTCGTCGCTGCCGGTGATGGCATGCTCGAAGATCGTCGGGTTCGACGTCACCCCGCTGACGGCGTAGTCGTCGAGGTAGCGGGCGAGCTCGCCGCTGTCGAGCAGGGCCCGGCGGAGGTTGTCGTACCACACGCTCTGACCGAGGGCCTGCAGCTGGTGCAGCGGGTTCATGGGGCACTCCTCGTCCGGTTGTTCACGCTCGGGCCGCTCACGCTCGGGGCCGTTTCTGAGGGTCGGAGCAGTCGCATCCGGCCTGCCCGCATCGAGGCGGGCTCAATCACGCTCGGTTCGTGATGGTCCACCGTACAAAACCGGCATGGCATACCGGGCTGCCCTCAGGTGCAACACTCCGGCCCCATGAGTGACCGAATCGAGGATTACGCGCTGCTCGGCGACACCGAGTCAGCAGCGCTGGTCTCGAAGTCGGGCAGCATCGACTGGTTGTGCCTGCCGCGCTTCGATTCCGGCTCGTGCTTCGCCGCCCTTCTCGGTGGCCCCCAACACGGGCGGTGGCTGCTGGCGCCCGCCGAGGAGGTCAAGACCGTCCGCCGACGGTACTGGCCGGGCACGCTGGTGCTCGAAACCGAGTTTGAGTGCGCCAGTGGACGCGTCCGGGTGATCGACGCGATGCCGCCCCGGGGGATCTCGGGCCGGCCCGACGTGGTCCGCCTGGTCGAGGGGGTGTCGGGCCGGGTGGCGATGCGGATGGATCTGCGCATTCGCTTCGACTACGGCTGGATCGTGCCGTGGGTCAACCGCGACGGCCAACGCATGTGGGCGGTCGCGGGCCCGGACGCGCTGACGTTCCACACCCCGGTGCCGTACGGCCCGGATGAAGGGGACGCCACGACGGCCACATTCTCGGTTGACGCCGGCGACCGGGTTCCCTTTGAGCTGGTCTGGTACCGCTCGTTCGAGCAGCCGCCGAAAGCCGCCGGCGGCGAGCCGGCCCAAGCCGTGGCCTCCACAGCGGAGTGGTGGCGCGACTGGTCGCGGTACAGCCAGTACCAGGAGGGCTGGAAGGAAGCGGTGGACCGGTCGCTGATCACCCTGAAGGCGCTGACGAACGCGCCCACCGGCGGCATCGTTGCCGCTCCGACGACCTCCCTGCCCGAACAGATCGGCGGGGAGCGCAACTGGGATTACCGCTACGGATGGCTGCGTGACGCGGCCCGGACCCTGTCCTCGCTGGTCCTCTCCGGCTTTCGCCAGGAGGCCGTGGCGTGGCGGGATTGGCTGTTGCGAGCCGCGGCCGGCGATCCGGCGAACCTGCAGATCATGTACGGGGTGGGTGGCGAGCACCGGCTGCCGGAGCTGATCGTGGATTGGCTGCCCGGCTACGAGGCGTCCACGCCGGTGCGGATCGGCAACGGCGCCTACTGGCAGAAACAGCACGACGTGTACGGCGAGGTCATGGACGTGATGCACTTCGCCCGACGCTCGGGTCTCGAGCATCGACCAGAGGCCTGGGAGCTGCAGCGCGCTCTGCTCGAGTACCTCGAGTCGGACTGGTTCACCCCGGACAAGGGCATCTGGGAGACGCGCGGCGAGAGGCGCCACTTCACCCACTCGAAGGTCATGGCCTGGGTGGCCTTCGATCGAGCGGTCAAGGCCGTGGAAGAGACGGGGCTAGCGGGCCCGGTCGACCGGTGGCGCCAGCTGCGCCACACGATCCACGATGAGGTCTGCACCCAGGGCTACGACGCCGAGCGCAACACCTTCACCCAGTCCTACGGCTCCCGCGAACTGGACGCGACCGCCCTGCTGATGCCACAGCTCGGCTTCCTGCCGCCCACCGATCAGCGGATGGTGGGCACCGTCGATGCCGTGCTCACGGAGCTGGCCGTCGACGACCCGCTGATGCGGCGCTATGAGACGGGCACCGACATGGACCCCTTGAGCTCCGGCGAGGGCGCCTTCCTGTTCTGTTCCTTTTGGCTCGTGGACGCGCTGATGCTGATGGGACGCTACGAGGCCGCGCGGTGGCGCTTCGAGCGCCTCCTCGATCTGCGCAACGACGTGGGCTTGCTCGCCGAGCAATACGATCCGGCCGCTGGGCGTCAGCTCGGCAACTTCCCCCAGGCGTTCAGCCACGTGGGACTGATCGACTCGGCGTGCAACCTGACATGGGACCGGTGCCCCGTCGTGGAGCGCGCCGCCTGAGCCCATCCGGGACGGCACCCGCACGGATCGACGGCAGAAGGCCGCTTCGGCGTCAGATGTGGTCGCCGTCTCCGCCAGCGCGGTGGATCGGGTGGCCGCCGAACTGGTTGCGCAGTAGGGCCACCGCCTTGGCAGCCGGCCAGCCGGCGTCGCGGTAGGCCATGAGCATCTGTTGGGCTTCGGAGGTGACCGGCGTGGGGATGTCGCGGTCCATCGCCCAGCGCACCACCCACTTCACCTCGCCGGTGTCCTCGACGTGGGTCGACAGCCGGTCGAAGGCGGCCGGCGCGTCCGCCTCCGAGCCGAGGCCACCGCGGGCGAGGGCGTTGCCCATCAGCTCCACCAGCCAGCTGCGGATGACCGTGCCGTGGTTCCAATGCTCGAAGATCGCCGGGAGATCGAGATCGTGGTCGAAGCCGCGCAGCAGCTCGACGCCCTCGGCGATCGCCTGGATCATGCCGAACTCGACGGCGTTGTGGACCAGCTTGACGAAGTGGCCGGCCGGGGAGGGACCGGCGTAGAGCACGGCGCTCTCGTCGACTGCGAGATCCCGCAGCAGCGGCTGCACGAGGTCGAACGCCTCGCGCGGCCCGCCGGCCATGAAGGCCCCTCCCTGCCAGCCGAGCGCGTCGCTGATCCCCCCGCTCGTGCCGATGTCGAGGAACCTCAAGCCCTCCTCGGCCAGCTCGTCATGGCGCCGTCGTGACGCCTCCCAGTGGGAGTTGCCGCAGTCGACGAGCACGTCGCCCTCCTGGAGCGCCGGCCGCAGCGCCATCAGGTTCTGGTCGATGGGGTCGCCATGGGGGACCCACAGAATCATGATCCGGGGGGTGGGAAGGGCTGCGGGGACCTCCTCGAGGCGCTCGACCGCTTCGAGGCCCTGTTCCTGCGCCCCGGCGCGGGCTTGGTGGTCCGGATCCCAACCGATCACCTCGTGGTCCTGGGTAACCGCCAGGCGCCCCAGGCTCAATCCCATCCGACCGAGCCCAACGATGCCGAACTTCATCTTTCCTCCCTCCCATAAACGCTCTCACCGACCCCTGCCGGTAGGCGTCAACCGGACGCGGCACGGACCGCGTTCCGAACCCGGTCGCTCAGGGCAGTGGGTGGCTCGGGCCCGGTCTCGGCCCCCGGTGGCGTCGGGGCGTCGGAGTGAGGTCGCGTGGGCACCATCGACCGCGCCCGCTCGAGGCGCTCTCCGAGGTCGCGGCGCTGCTCAGCGCTGAGCACCTCCCGCGCACGGGGGAAGAGGTCGGCCTCCTCCCCTCGCACGTGGTGGCGGACTTCGCGCACCAAGGTCCTCATGAGGCCGTCGAACTCGTCGTCCACGGCGGTCATCGAGTCGATGTCGTTGAGGGTCTGCTTCATCCGCATGTGCTCGTTGACAGCCCCGTCGGTCAGCTCGGCCCCGTCGTGAAACTCGTCGCGCAGACGCGGGTAGAAGTACAGCTCTTCGACCTCGGCGTGCACCGCCAGCTCGTGGACGATGCTGTGAGCGATCTTGGTCTTTTCAGCCGGGTCGTTGGCGGCTTCGTATCGCTGGAACAGGTCCTCCACGTCCCGATGGTCCGCCGCCAGGATGCGCAGTACATCGGTACCGTCGATCATAAGCCCCCTCCGTTGGGCGAGCCGGGATCGGATTCGATGCCCGGCCGGCTTTGGCACACCCGTCAGCCCCAAAGGCCTGCCCTATTCGCCGGTGCTGGCCTGATCAGTCCCGGTCACGCAGCTGGTCGATGAGCTCTTGCTTGTCCATCTTGCTGCGACCTTCGATGCCGATCTCCCGGGCGCGCTGGTGGAGCTCGTCGACGGACCACTCTTCGTAGGTCGGCGACGTGCCCCCACGCTTGCCGGCGGTGGACCGTTCGGTGTTCGCGATGCGCGCGGCCTTCTCCTTGCTCATGCCTTCTTCGCGCAGCCGCTCGTATTGCTCGTCGTCCTTGACGCTGTTGGCGTGGTCTTTGGCCATCACGTCCCCCTCGGTGCGGTGGTGAGGTGTCCTCCCCCCTGATACCCCACTCCGGGACGTTGATTCCCGCTCTTCCTCACCTGTCGCTGCGGCCCCGCCTAGGAGATCACTTCGATGGGGCTGACGCTTTCAGCGCCGGCGTATGCGTTGGCG
>CAYQMQ010000193.1:0-4608 GCA_964418395.1 uncultured Actinomycetota bacterium | reverse complement strand
CGATCTCGTCGTTGATCGAGCTGTCCTTCTCGATATAGGTATCCGACGACGGGACATAGGCCTCCGGCTGATAGTAGTCGTAGTAGCTGACGAAATACTCCACCGCATTGCGGGGAAAGAACTCCTTGAACTCGTTGGCCAGCTGGGCCGCCAACGTCTTGTTCGGCGCCATCACCAACGTCGGCCGCTGCACCGCCTCCACGATCTTGCTCGCCGTAAACGTCTTACCCGACCCCGTCACCCCCAACAACACCGTATCCGCCGCCCCACCCGACACCGCCTCGGCCACCCCCTCGATCGCCGCCGGCTGATCCCCCGCCGGCTCAAACCCCGCACACACCTCGAACGGCCGCCCCTCCCCCGGCGGCGCGGGACTCTCGGGCAGCTCGGGCAGGTCGGCGGGCTCGGACTCGGCAGCCATGCCCCCATGGTAGGCGGGCCGCCGGCGCCAGCGCCTCGGGCTGCGGGCCTAACAGACCCCTTGACGGGAAGCCTCGGCAATTCGACAATAGTTGTGTATAACACAACAGTTGCGCATAACGATACATTAAGTGGCTGAGAGGAGGGGAGGGCATGGAGCTCCTCATCGCCGACCGCTTTCCCGCGCGGCAGTGCGCCGAGCTAGCCGAGCGGGGCCACGCGGTGCGACACGAACCCTGGCTCACCGACCGGGAGCTCCCGGCCGCGGTGACAGGTGCCGACGTGCTGGTGGTGCGCAGCACCCGGGTCACCGCCGAGACGCTGTCGCACGGCTCGTCGCTGTGTGCGGTGGTCCGGGCGGGTTCGGGAACCAACACCATCGACGTCGCGGCGGCCTCCGCTCGCGGCGTCCCGGTGTGCAACGTGCCCGGCATGAACGCCGCCGCGGTCGCCGAGCTCACCCTGGGGCTGCTGCTCGCGCTCGACCGCCGTCTGCCCGACGCGATCGCCGATGCGCGCGCCGGGCGGTGGCGCAAGGCTCACTACGCTCAGGCCACGGGATTGAAGGGACGCCCGCTGGGGATCGTCGGGCTCGGCGCGGTCGGCATGGCCGTCGCCGAACGCGCGGCGGCCTTTGGCCTGGCCCTGTTCGGGATCGACCGGCCCGGCCGCGACGCCGCGACCACCGCCCGCTGCCACCACCTCGGGATGCGGCTTCTTCCCGACATCGACGAGCTGGCCGAGCGCTGTGACGCCCTGTCGTTCCACGTGCCCAGCGACGCGGACACGCGAGGACTGATCGGCCGGCCGCTGCTTGCCCGGGTGCCCCACGGCGCCATGATCGTCAACACCTCCCGCGGCGATCTCGTCGACAGCGAGGCGCTCATCGAGGCGATGGACCACAAGGACGTGCGAGCCGCACTGGACGTGTTCGATCACGAGCCCGCCAGCGGCGACACCGACTTCGACCACCCCTTGGCACGCCATCCGAACGTCTACGCCACTCCGCACATCGGGGCCTCCACCGAGCAGGCTCAGCAGGCCGTGGCCGAAGGGGTAGTGGCGGTGATCGACGACCTCGTCGACGGCTGCCTGCGCCACTGCGTCAACGCGGGCGCGTGGACGGGCTTGCGCGCCCCCGCGTCAGCGTCCAGGTCGTAGGTCCTCGGCTATGGTCGCCTTCCATCCGATCACCCCCGAGCTCGTCGAGCCAGGATGGGCCCAGGCGGTCGGGGCTCCCGCCGTGGACGCGCTAGCGGCCGGCGAGCTCATGGCGCTGGCCAGCCGGCAACCGTGGAGCGTTCTGCACGCCATCGGCACAGCCCCTGACGGCACCGGCGCAGCCTTCGGTGACGGCGACACCGACCACCTCGAGCGGCTGCGCAGCGCCGGCGCGCTTCGCGAACTCGATCGGCCGGCGCTGCTGCTGTACCGCGTCGAAGGCGGCGGGCACGCCCAGACCGGGCTCGTGGGCGATCTCGAGGTGGCGGATCGTCGCCACGGCGGCGTACGGCGGCACGAGCACACCGAGATCGCCAAGGAGGCCGCCCTCGCCCGCCATCGCGAGCGGCTCGGCGTGGACACGAGTCCGGTGACCGTGGCGTATCCCCCCGAGGGACGTCTCGACGTCCGCCTGGCCCAGCTGGAGCGCTCGCTGGACGGGCCGCGCGTCTCGGTGACGGTCGCCGATGGCACCCGGCACGACATCTGGCCGATCACCGATCCCGACACCGTTGCCGCCCTCACCGCGGACGTCTGTGGGCTCAGCGCGGTACATCTGCTGGACGGCCACCATCGGATCGCGGCTGCGGCGCGCCACGCCGAACGAGCCCGCGGAGCCGACGGGACGCCAGGTGACCCCGGCCGGGTCCTGGCGGCGCTGTTCCCCCGCGAGCAGGTGCGCGCCCTGGACTACCGGCGGGTGGTCCACCGTCCCCGTCATCTCGACGCCGCCGAGGTGATGGCCCGCGTCCGGGACCGCTTCGCCGTCACGGCCGTCAGCGATGGCGCGGCCGGAGCCCAGCCGCGTCGCCGGGGCGAGATGAGCTTGCGCCTCGACGGGAGGTGGTACCGGCTCGTCCCGCGCGCCCACCTGGTGCCTCAGGAGCTTCCCGAGCGGCTCGACGAGGTGATCGTGCAGCGCCACCTGCTGGGGCCGGTCCTGGGCGTCAGCGACCCGCGCAGCAGCTCGGCCATCTCCTATGTGCCCGGCACCGTGCCGCTCACAGCGCTCGCCGAACGCGTCGATCCGGGCGACGTGGTGGTGGCGGTGCACCCGCTGCCCCTGACGGAGCTGGAGGCGGTCGGCGCCGCGGGGGTGGCCCTCCCACCCAAGACGACCTACTTCACGCCGAAGCCTGCTACCGGCTTGATCCTGCAACGGCGGCACGCGATCGTGCCCGCCGCCGGCTGACGCCGTTCACACCGACCCGAGGTCAGTCGTTGGGCAAGCCCTGGCTCTCCCGGGCGGACTTCGCGTCGGCCGCAGCGATGAGCGCATCAGCGACCCGGTCCGTCTCGGCGCGGAGCTCAGCCACGCTGCCCTCGTTCCAGATGACGTGGTCGGCCACCGCGAGCTTTTCCTCCAGCGGCGCTTGCGCGGTGACTCGGGCCTCGGCGTCCTTGCGGTCCAGGCCGCGGTGCTGGATCAGCCGCTGGATCTGGGTTTCGGGCTGAGCGGCAACCACCAGGATCGCGTCGTAGCCGGGAACGCCGTGTCGATCGTCCTCGCGGTGCAGGCCGAGCTCCACCAGCAGCGGCACGTCGACGACGACCATGCCGTCCAGCGGCGCGAGAACCTCGAGACGGTTCGCGATCTCTTTCGTGATCCGCGGGTGGGTGATCTCGTTCAGGGTTGCGCGCTTCGACGCGTCGTTGAACACCTGCCGGGCGACCTCGTCGCGGTCGATGAAGTTGTCGTCGTCGAGGATCTCGCGACCGAAGGCCTTCACGATCTCCCGCCACGCATCGGTGCCGGGCAACATGACGTCCCGCGCCACGTCGTCGGCATCGACCAGCTCCGCGCCGCGCTCCACCAAACGAGACGCCACGGTGCTCTTGCCTGAGGCGATGCCGCCGGTCAGGCCGACGAGGTACACGATCACCCCTTTCGCGCTCGCGCGCCCCGGCGAGTGCCGGGGCGCGGTCGGTCACGTGGGCACAGCGCTCCGGTGCGAGCGCCCGTTGTGAGCGTCAGCCGATCCCGCCGGTGGACTCGTTGTTGCCCTCGTCCCCCTCGTCTTCGTCGGCGGGTTCGTCGCCCGAGTCGCGCTCGCTGGAGGCCTCTGAGCCGGTGCCGTCCTCGCCGATAGCCGCTTCGCCGGCGCTGGCTTCGTTGGCGTCTTCGGCCGCAGCCTGTTCGAACTGGTCGGCGACGGGCGGCTCCTCCGGGGGAACCTCCGGAGCCCCGGCCTCGGGCTCCTGCTCGACTGTGGCCGCGTTCGCGTCGGCACTCTCTGTAGCGGTGGGCTCTGCAGCGGTGGGCTCTGCGGCGGTGCCGCCAGCAGGAGCCTCGCCGGCCTCAGCCTCGTCACCGACCTGTCCGCGGAGGTCGGCGACCACGTCGGCAACGCTGATGCTCGACTCTTCCTCCTCCGTCTCGCTCTTGGCCTGCCACGCCTGAGCGAAGGCCGCGCCCACTGCCCCCTGCTCCTCCGGCTCGGGCACCTCCACCTGGGAGGCCTCGAAGGCCGGTGGCGCCTCGATCTCGGGCTCTTCGCCGTAGCCGGCCTTGACCGCCTGCTTCAACGACAGCGAGATGCGCCGGCGGGCCTCGTCGATGTCGATGATCTTGACGGTGCGCGGCTCGCCGACCTTGACGACCTGCTCGGGGCTCTCCACGTGGGCTTCGGCCAGCTCGGAGATGTGGACCAGGCCCTCGATGCCGTCGGCGACCTTCACGAACGCGCCGAAGGGCACCAGCTTGGTGACGCGGCCTTCGACGAACTCACCGACGTAGTGCTGGCGGGCGAACTGCTGCCAGGGGTCTTCCTGGGTGGCCTTGAGCGACAGCGACACCCGCTCGCGGTCGAGGTCGACGTCGAGCACCTCCACCTCGACCTCCTGGCCCACTTCGACGACCTCGCCGGGATGGTCCACGTGCTTCCACGACAGCTCCGAGACGTGGACGAGCCCGTCCACGCCGCCGAGGTCCACGAACGCCCCGAAGTTGACGATCGAGCTGACCGT
>CAYQMQ010000192.1:0-4611 GCA_964418395.1 uncultured Actinomycetota bacterium | reverse complement strand
CGCTCACCCTGCCGCTGGCTCCCGCGGGCGAATCGGCCGTGCGGTGGTGGTGGGAGCGAGCCACGAGCGGGGGCTGGGCGCCGACGCTGGTGACCCGCGCCCTGGAGACCAGTGGCGGGGCGGCCGAGACCGCCGCGGTGGCCGCGCCGCTGATCGTGGCCGTGGGGGCCGGCCTGGCGTGGTGGCGGGCGGAGCGTGCCGCACCCGTGGCGGTGGCGCCGCCGCCGAGCGTGCGGGTCTGAGCCCGGTCAGGCGGTCGGCGACGCCGACGCCGCCGGGTGGACGCACACCGCGGAACGGGCGCCCAACAGCAGGCCCGCCGCCAGATCGTGACCGGAGGTGTGGCCGGCCGCCAACAGCTTGCGGACGGCAGGGCCGGCGTCGGCCTGGCCGACCAGCGCCCGCAGCACCCGGGCCACGGGCGCGGCCACCGCGCCGAGGGCGGCCTGCCGCAACAGCGCGGCCGACACCGCGGTGGTGCGCGAGGGCCAGCTCGCCGCCCTGGCCGCGAGCTGGTCGCTGGCGCGCACCGCCGCAGCCGCGTGAAGGGCCGCACCGAGGGTCCGCAGCGCCGCCATGGCCCCGCTGAGCAGGTCATCGCCGGCCGGCGTCAGCCCGGCGCCCAGCCCGACGAGCCGGTCGGCGGCTGCCGCCAGCTCCTCGGGGCTGGCATGGGCCGGCCCGCCCGCCCGGGCGGGGCCCACCAGCACGCGCTCGAGCTCGGCGTGGCCGGTGTGCAGCCGCGCCGCCGCCGTCGCCCCGGGCTCAGGCCATGGCGGCACGTTGCGCGCGACGGCGGCGTAGCCGCTCTGCAGCGCCGCGAGGGTGACGACCCCGAGCCGGGGCGCGGGGTCCCACCAGCGGACGGGCCGGGCGCGGCGCCCGCCCACGGTGATGGCGCCGCCGCCCACCCGGACGGGGGCGCGCGTGTCCAGCACGCTCAAGACGCCCGGGTCGTGCACGACCGCCGCGTTCGGCAGGGCCACCGCTTGCGGCGACACCAGGGCCACCACGCCGGGGTCGGCCTCGACGGCGAGGTATGTCGCGCCGGGAAAGACCGCGATCACCTCGCCGCCCGTGACCCGCCCCATGAGCAGGGCGCGCAGGCTGGTGCTGGCCTCGACGGGGACGTCGCGGCTCACGGGACCCGGTCGGCCGGCGGCGCCCCGACCGCCTCGCGGTACAGCTCCCGCTGGTCTCGCGCGGCAGCTTCCCAGCTGAACCGTGCGGCCACCTCGGGCCCGGCGGCCGCCAGGCGGTCGCGCAGCGTCGGATCGTCGACCATCCGCCCCAGGGCGCGGGTGAGCGCGTCGACGTCGCCGGCCGGTGGCAGCAAGGCGGTGCGCTCGTCGGTGAGGTACTCCCGGAACACCGGGATGTCACTCGCCACCACCGGCAGACCGGCGGCCATGGCCTCCAGCACCGCCAGCCCCCACCCCTCCTTGACGGAGGGGAACGCGAACGCGTCCGCGGCGTGATACCAGCCGATCAGCTCGTCGTCGCTGACGGTGCCCAGGATCGCGAGATCGTCGTCGAGCCCCACCTCGTGGGCCCGCGCCATCACCCGGTCGCGGTAGGGCCGGTGGTCCTGGAACGAGTGTCCCCCCAGCACCACGAGCATCGGCGGGGGGTCGAGTCGCTGGCGCAACCGGCCCAGCGCCTCGATGAGCTCGTAGCTGCCCTTGCGGGGTTCCAGACCGCCCACCGCCAGGAACACGAAGCGCTGCTCGGCTCCCAGGGGCGCACGCAGCGTCCGGGCCGGCATCGGCGGGGTCCCGAACCGGTGCGTGTCGACGCCGTTGTGGACCACGCGGGCGTCGAGGTCGTAGACGTTCCGCAGCTCGGCGCGCCAGTGCTCGCTGACGGCCAGCACCTGGTCGGGCTCCAGCACCGAGCGGTGTTGGCAGTCCACCAGCGATGGCGTGGTGAAGTCGTCGATGTGATGCACGGTGCGCAGGACCGGCACCGGGGTGTGGGTGTCGCGGATGGCCGTGGCCGCCCGGGCGGCGATGCAGTCCTGCACATGGACCACGTCGAAGGCGCCCGGGATCTCTTGGGCCAACCCCTCGGTGAGGGCCCGGATGGAGTCGAACACCCGCTCTTCGAGCGTCGGCTTCCACTCGGGCGCCGGAAACAGCGTGTAGGGCACCGTGGTATCGCGGTAGAAGCGGTCTTGGCCGAGGGCGAAGACGTGGATCCGCTCACCGGCGGCGTGCAGGGCCTCGCCCAGGCTCAGGGCGTGCACCACTCCGCCGCGCGGCTTGGTCGAGTAGGTCACCAGCGCGATCCGGGGCTGGTCGACCGAGCGGGGCCCGTCGGTCATGCCTGCTCCTCTGCTGTCTCGGGTCGGCCTTCGATGATGGCTGCGGCCAGCAGCGCGGCGCGCGCCGCCGTGGGAGCCACCACGCAGCCCGCCGCCCGCAGCCGCTCGCACTGTGCCGCGCGATCCTGGGGGTCGTCGTCGGTGCCCAACACCGAGGCGATCACCACGGGCCCGTCGGGTTGGGCGGTGATCCGCTCGCAGGCCGGCGCCAGCACGCCCGCTGGATCCTCGTGGGCGGCATGGCCCAGCACGACGTCGACCAGCACCACGGCCGTCTCCGGGTCCGCGCCGACCCCCTCCAGGTGCTCCAGCCGCGCCTCCGGGTCGATCATCGGGTGCGGGCGCCCGCGGGTGTACTCGTCCTCGCCGAGGTCGAGGCAGACGTGGGCGCCGTCCGGGGCTGGGACCTCCCACTCCGGACGCAGCGGCGTGTTGGAGTACACCGGCCCGAGCCGCTGGGAGACGAGCACCATGCTCTCGTAGCACAGCGTCCCGCCGGCGAACAGGCCGCGCAGCCGGTGGCGGCTGGGTGGCAGCAGGTCGATGGCCCGCGCGGCTGCGTTGCGGAGCCCGCCGGTCAGGTCGGGTCGGGGCAGGCCGACCAGGTCGGCGGCGGCCAGGGCCGCGCCCTCGAGGGAGTGGGTGAGCTGCACCCCCGCCGGCGGGTCCAGCCCGGCGTCGTCGGCGAGGCCGAGAAAGGCCACCACCGCTGACAGCCCCGCCAGCTCGGCCAGCACCGCGGCGGCCACCTCCGGGCTGGGCGGCTTGGACACCAGCACCACGACCTCGGTGGTCTCGTCGGCGCGCAGGTGGGCGATGGCCTCCCGGGCCATGAGCGCGCCCACCTCCCGGGAGAGATCGCGGCCGCCGAGGCCGAGGACGTGGGACACGCCCGAGCCCCACCGCCCGACCAGGCTCATGATCTCCTGCGCGCCGGTCCCGGCGGCCGCCACGACCCCCACCGGCCCGCGCGGCACGACGTTGGCGAAGCCCAAGCCCACCCCGGCGATCGCCGCCGTGCCCGCGTCGGGGCCCATCACCAGCAGCCCCTTGGCGGCGCCGCGCTGTTTGAGCGCGATCTCGTCGGACAGCCCCACGTTGTCGCTGAACACGAGCGCGTGACGTCCCGCGGTCAACGCCTTGTGGGCCTCCAACGCCGCGTAGTCGCCCGGCACCGACACCAGGGTCAGCGTGGCCCGCGGCAGCTGCCCCAGCGCCTCGGCCTGGGTGCGCGGCTGGATCGCGAGCTCGCCGCCGCTGCGCCGGGCGCCTCCCTGCTCTGCCGAGTCGACGGCGTCCACGGCAACGCCGATGGCCTCGGCGGCCTGGTCCGACGAGTCGGCTTTGACCGCGACCACGAGCTGGTTGGGGTCCACCCCGTCGAGCTCGGCGTCGGCGAACCCCTCCTCGCGGAGCTCGTCGAGGTTGGCGGCGGTGCCCATCACCGCGGTCGCCCAGCTCACCCCGTCGAGGTCGCGGATCTGGCGCGTCACCTGCATGAGGCGCACCGAGTCGACGTAGCGGCCCGAGATCGCGGTCCACCGCGCGACGGTCACGGCGGCCCTCCCGATGGACTCGCGACGGTCCGGCGGGCGATCCGCGTGCCGTGGCGGCCCTCAACGGCGTCGCGCACGTGCTCGGTGTCGGTGATGACGCTGAGCTCACCCCCGGCTCGGATGAATCTGGTGGCGGCCGCGATCTTCGGTCCCATGCTCCCGGCGGGGAACTGCCCGGCGTGGAGATGGCTCTCGGCCTCGTCGACGTCGAGCTCGTCGACGGGCCGGGCGCGCTCGGTGCCGTAGTCCAGCACGACGCGCGGCACGCCGGTGATCAGCACCAGCGTGTCGGCGCCGACGTCGCTGGCCATACGCGCCGCCGTGAAGTCTTTGTCGATCACGGCATCGACGCCTTCCAGGGCTCCATCGTCGCGTTCCACCACCGGGATGCCACCGCCGCCGGCCGCGATGACGACGTGGTCGGCATCAACCAGCTGGCGGATGGCCTCGTCCTCCACCACGCGAACGGGCTCGGGAGACGGCACCACCCGCCGAAAGCCGCGTCCGGAGTCGTCGACGATCTGCCACCCGCGCTGCCGCGCCAGGCGTGTGGCGTCGTCTTCGGAGAAGAACGGCCCAATGGGTTTGCTCGGTTGGTCGAAGGCGGCATCAAAGCGGTCCACCACCACGTGGGACACCACCGGGGTGGCGGTGATCGACTCGCGCTCCTGTCGCAAGGCGAGCACGAACAGGTGACCGATCTGGCCCTGGGTCATCGCGCCGAGGACGTGC
>CAYQMQ010000191.1:0-4630 GCA_964418395.1 uncultured Actinomycetota bacterium | reverse complement strand
GCACCAGCAGCGCCTGGCAGTCGCCGAGCTCCTCGAGCACCCGCAGCCCGTTCTGGGCCAGCGACGTGCCGGTCTCGCGCAGGTCGACGATCGCGTCGGCCAGCCCGGCGGCGCACACGCCCTCCAGCGAGCCGCCCATGGCCACCACGGTGGCCGTCACGCCCCGCTCCGCCAGCACCTTCTCGGTGATGTTGGGCAGGTGGGTGGCGATCACGCCGCCTTCGAGGTCGCCCGCCCCCGACCGGGCGTCGTCGTCGCGGCTGGCCAGCACCAGATCGGACCGCCCGAAGCCGAGCTCCAGCGCCGGCAGGTGCTCGAGGTCGTGCTCGCGCACCAGGTCGGTGGCCACGAACGCGGCGTCGAGCTGGCCGGCGGCCAGCGCGGCCGCGGCGTCGCGCGGGCGCATCTCGATCAGCCCCAGCCCGTCGACCTGCGCGATCGACCCGGCCCCGCGCAGCCGCCCCACCGGATAGCCGGCGTCGCCGAGCAGCTGCACGACCTCCTCGCGCAGCCGGCCCCCGCTGGGCACGGCCACGATCGAGCCGTTCACCGCCGGGCTGTTCACGACGACTCCCCCGCCTCGCCCGACCCGCTGGCGGCGGTCGCGTGGCGACGGCGCGCGGCCAGCTCGTCGAGCACCGCCGCCCACGGCACGCCCGCACCGACCAGCCCGGCCAGCACGTGGAAGACCACGTCGGCGGCTTCGCTGGCGGCCCGCTCGCGGTCGACCCGGTCCCGCCCCAGCTCCAGGCACAGCTCGAAGGCCTCTTCCATGATCTTGCGCTGGACGGCCTCGGGGTCGGCCAGCAGCCGCGCCGAGTACGACCCCGCCGGGGCGGCGTCGCGGCGCTGGCACAGCACGTCCTCGAGCTCGGCGAGGATCCGGGGATCAGCGGCAGTCATCGCGGCGCAGCGTAGTGTCGCCGCCGGTGGCGTGCGAGCGCTGCGCCGACGGTCACCGCACACACGCGGGCCCGCGGTGCGGGGCGACCGCGGGCCCGGTGTGCGAAGGGCGATGGGCTGCTGGGCATCGCCCCGTCCGGTGGTCTCAGGCGTCGGCGTCCTCGCCGCCGCCGAAGAGGGCGGTCAGCCGGTCCAGGACGCTGCTCAGGGCCTCCTGGGCAGAGCTGGCGGCGTTCTCCAGCGCCGAGGTGATCGCGGCGATGGCGTTGTTGACCTCGCCGGCGCCGGCGGTGCCGGTCTCCTCCGGCGGGCCCATCGGCTCGCCGTTCTCGTCGGCCTCGTCCTCGTCGGCGTCGTCGTCGGCGTCGTCGTCGCCGTTGTCCTCGGCGTCCTCGTCGGCGTCGTCGCCCTCGGCGTCCTCGTCGGCGTCGTCGCCCTCTTGCTGGGCGTCGACGTCCTCGTCGCTCTCGTCGCCGTCGTTCTCGTCGGCCTCGTTCTCGTCGGCGTCGTCGTCGGCGTCGTCGTCGCCCTCGTCGTCGGCGTCGTCGTCGGCGTCGTCGTCGCCGTTGTCCTCGGCGTCTTCGCCGGCGCCGTCGCCGCCCTCACGGGCGCGCTCGAGGCCGTCGTTGGCATCGTCGTCGGCGTTCTCCTCGGCGCGGTCGAGGCCGAAGTCCCGGCCGCCGTCGCGGGCCTCCTGCGAGTTCTCCTGGCCCTGCTGGGCGTTGTCCTGGCCCTGCTGAGCGTTGTCCTGGCCCTGCTGGGCGTTGTCCTGGCCCTGCTGGGCGTTGGCCGCACCGTCGTCGGCGCGGTCGTCACGCTCGTCGGACTCCTCAGCGCGGTTGTCGTCGTCGGCGCGCTCGTCGTCGGCGCCGTCGGCGTTGGCCGCACCGTCGTCGGCCTGCTCGGGGGGCTCCTCGCCGGCCTGCTCGGGCTCGTCGGGCTGGTTGTCCTCGCCCTGCTCGGCCTGCTCGGCGGCGTCGTCGGGCGGGCCGGCGTCGTCCGGTGCTTGGCCCTGGGCGGCGACCGGGCCAGCCACCAGCGCCAGTGAGGCGACGATGGCGGCGATCAGCTTGAGGCGCATTCTCGTTCTCCTCTTGTCGGGGGGCGCGGTTCGTGCCACCACAGCGCAAGCGACGGGCCAGGTGTTACACGCTGCGACGAAAACGACACGATCCCCGACCTGCAGGCGCCGTCAGGCCAGACCGGCCACGACGCCGCGCACCACGCGGGCCAGCCGGGGGCCGGCCTCGTCGGCGGCGGCCAGCACCTCGGCGTGGTCCACCGGCGTGCCGCCGGGCCGGTGGACGTTGGTGATCAGCGAGCAACCCCACACGCGCATGCCCGCGGCGCGGGCGGCGATGACCTCCAGCACGGTGGACATGCCCACCGCGTCGGCGCCGAGGGTGCGCAGCATCGCGATCTCGGCGGGGGTTTCGTAGGCCGGCCCGCGCAGGCCGGCGTACACGCCCACGCCGAGCTGCACGCCCTCGCGCTCGGCGACGTCGTGGGCCAGCGCGCGCAGTCCGGCGTCGTAAGCCGCGCCCATGTCCACGAAGTGCGGCCCGATCAGGGGGGTGTCGCCGGTGAGGTTCAGGTGGTCGCCGAGCACCATCAGGTCGCCGGGCCGTTGGGCGTCGCGCAGCCCACCGGCGGCATTGGTGACCACGAAGACCTCGCAACCCAAGGCCGCGGCGGCGTTCACGGCGGCGGCCACGTCGGCGGCGGGCACCCCCTCGTAGCGGTGCACCCGCCCCTGCTGGACGACCACCTCGGTGCCGGCCAGCGACCCGGCGATCAGCCGGCCGCGGTGGCCGGGCACGGTCGAGGTCGGCAGGCCGACGTCGGGGGCGTCCACGGCGACGGGGTCGGCCACCTCGTCGGCCAGCTCGCCGAGCCCGGAGCCGAGCGTGACCAGCGCCCGGGGCTGGCGGTTGCCGAACCGGTCGGTGAGCGCCGCGGCCACGTTCGCCGCCTGCCGCGAGCCGGCACCGGCTCCACGCTCTTGGGGATCAGGCGAGCCCATCGCCGGCGCTCCCGTCGTCGGCGGGCCGGTCGTCGGCGGGTCGGTCGTCGGCGGGTCGGTCGTCGGCAGGCAGGCGCTTGAGCCGCTCGATGGTGGCGATCGGGCTCGGGTTCACGCCGCGGGCCAGGGCCGCGTACACCGACACGAGGTCGGCGCGCAGCACCAGCGTGGCCAGCCGCGTCAGCGGGGCGTCGCCCTCGGCGGCCAGCTCATCGACGGACGCGCCGCGGCGGCCGAACAGCTCGGTGACCTCAGCCACGGCGCGGGCGTGGGTCGGGCTGCCGGGCGCGTCGTCGGCGCGCTCCTGGGCGTGGTCGCGCACCCACACCAGGCGCACCCGCCCGTCGAGCGGGCCGGCGCGCTCCCAGCCCATGACCTCGTGGTGGGCGAGGTCGGGCAGCGTGCCGGCGATCACGGGCAGCTTGGCGTTCTCGTTGAGCTGGGTCTTGAGCCGGCCCGCAGCGACGGCCGCCAGCCCCGAGCCGCCGAACACCACCGGCAGACGGCCGTCGGCCAGCCGGGCGCCGAGCTGCTTGGCGGGGTTGCGGTCGCTGGGCACGTCCCGCCCGAGTGCGCCCGCCAGCCGGCCCAGATGGTCGACGGTCTCGTCGAGGTCGGCGTCCAGGCCCAACAGCCGCAGCAGCGGCACCACCAGCGAGCCCAGCGCGTGGCGCGGCGGCGGCCCCCCGGGCACCTGCACGGCCGGCCAGCCCCGGTCGGCGGCCAGCGACGCCAGCGGCCCGCCGGCGCTGATGGTGGCGACCTGGGCGCCGGCATCGCCGGCGGCGGCCGCGGCGGCGCGGGCTTCGGCAGTGCGGCCCGAGTGGGAACAGGCCACCACCAGCACGCCGGGACCGACCCAGCCGGGCAACACCCCGTGCTTGCAGGTCAGCACCGGCACGCTCGACCCGTGGGCAGCGAGAGTGGCCACCACGTCGCCGGCCACGCCGGACCCGCCCACGCCGGCGATCACCACCAGCCGCACCGCCGACAGGTCGACCGGCGGCATCGGCACATCCCGGACGGTCTTCCACGCCTCCGCGGTGTGCTCGACGTCGCCGAGCGCGTCGTCGGGGTCGGTGGCGGCCCGCGCGGCTGCGTCGTCCAGCCTCGCCGCCGCCGGCTCGGGGTCGCCCATCAGCGCCCGCCGCCGGCGCCGTCGGGTCGCTCGGCTTCCTCGACGAGCATGACCGGGATGTTGTCGCGCACCGGGTAGCGCAGGCCGCAGGCGGTGCAGATGATCACCTGCCGGCGTTCCTTGTACTCGATCGCGCCGTGGCAGTCCGGGCACACCAGCAAGTCGATCAGGGCAGCGTCGACGGGCATCGCGACGGCTCCTTGTCCAGTCGATCGGTCAACCGTCCACCAGCTCCAGCACGCGGTCGCGGAGGGCGGCCATGGCCTCGGCGTCGGCGGCTTCGACGTTCAGCCGCAGCAGCGGCTCGGTGTTGGACTCCCGGAGGTTGAACCACCAGCGGTCGCCAGCCGCCGTGAGCCCGTCGAGCCGATCCAGCGTGGCCTCACCGGCGAACGCCGCGGCGACCCGTTCGACCGCCCGGGCCGGATCGGCGACGCGCCGGTTGACCTCGCCGGAGGCAGCGTAGCGGTCGTAGGGGGCCACGAGGCGGGACAGCGACGCGTCGCCGGAGCCGAGGGCCTCGAGCACCATGAGCATGGCGACCATCGCGCTGTCGGCGGCGAAGT
>CAYQMQ010000190.1:0-4636 GCA_964418395.1 uncultured Actinomycetota bacterium | reverse complement strand
ACCACGTCTACGACTTCGACCAGCCCGCCACCCCGGACGTGTACCGGCGCTGGCGACGGATGGTCGAGGAGCGCGGCGCGGTGTTGCTCGGCGAGGTCTACCTGTTGGAGGCGGCGAAGGTGGGCCGGTACGTCGCCGAGCAGCAGGGGCTGCACCTGGCCTTCTGGCTGGGCCCGCTGCACTGCCGTTGGGAAGCGGACGCGCTCCGCGAGACCCTGCGCGGAGCAGTCACCGAGATCGGCGAGTGGGTGGCGTGGCCGGTGGGCAACCACGACCGGCCGCGCAACACCACCCGCCTGGGCGGCGGCCGCCCCGGACGCGAGCGGGCCATGGCCCTGGCCACGCTGATGCTCGGCCTGCCGGGCGTCCCGTTCATCTACCAGGGCGAGGAGCTGGGGCTGGCCGACGTCGAGGTCCCGGCCGAGTCGATCCAGGACCCGGTGGGCCACCGCAACGGCCCGGAGCGCAGTCGCGACCCGGCGCGCACGCCGATGCCGTGGGAGCCCGTCGCCGGGTTCGGCTTCACCCGCCCCGACGTGACGCCGTGGCTGCCGTTCGGCCCCCGCGAGGACGCCGACACCGTGGCCGTTCAGCGCGACGATCCCGCCTCGCCCCTGCAACGCTTCCGCGCGCTGATCGCCGCCCGCAAGTCCATCACCGACCTCACGCGCATGCCGGCCCGGGCCACCGAGTGGCTGGACGACGACGGCGAGCCGGTGATCGCCTACCGGCGGGGGTCGGCGCTGGTGGTAGCCAACACCCTCGACGAGCCGACCGCCTGGACGCTGCCACCGGGCCGCTGGCAGGTCGCGTTCGCTTGCCACGCCGAGGCCGAGGGCGCCGAGCTGGAGGGCAAGGTGGTCCTGGAGCCGCGCCAGGCGCTCATCGCCACCCTCTGACGTGACGCCGCCGTCAGAACGCCTCGGCGTCCGGGGCCACAGCCGGCTCGACGTCGGCCCGGGACTGGCGTTCCCCGCTCCGGCTGGTCTCCGGATAGGCGATGCGCGGGTGGTAGACGCCCACCAGCGTCTCGATGAACGACTCCTGCGCGACGGCCAGCTCCCAGAAGGTCAAGGCCGACTCGTCGAGCTGGCCGTCCTCCACCCGGTCGCCGGTCAACGCGTACACGATGCCGACGAGGTCCTCGCGGCTGAGGTTGCGGTCGTTGAGCGCCGCGGCGCGGGCCGCGCTCTCACAGCAGTCGGCGAGCATCAGGATCGCCATCTCCTTCGACCCCGGCTTCGGGCCCGGATAGCGGAAGTCGGCCTCGTCCACCTCGTCCGGGTCGGTGGCCTGCGAGCGAGCCTTGCTGTAGAAGTAGCTGACCCGCGTCGTGCCGTGATGGCAGGCGATGCCCTCGACGATCTCCGGGGGCAGGCGGTGACGGCGCCCGAGCTCGACGCCGTTCGGCACGTGCTCGCGGATGATGCGCGCCGATTCGTCCGGTTCGAGCTCGTCGTGCGGATTCGTCATGCCGAACTGGTTCTCGACGAAGAAGTACGGCCGGCGGGTCTTGCCGATGTCGTGGTACAGCGCCGCGACCGAGCCGAGCAGCCCGTCGGCCCCCACGGCCCGGCAGGCGCGCTCGGTCATCTGGGCCACCATGACCGAGTGGTTGTAGCTGCCCAGCGCCTTTTGCTCCAGCTCGCGCAGCATCGGGTGGTTGCGGTCGGCGAGGTCCAGCAGGCTGGTGGCCGTCAGCATCCCGAACGCCGACTCGAGGAACGGCAGGCTGCCGTTGACGACGACCGCGGTGACCACGCCGTTGAGCAGGCCGGCGCCGGCCGCCAGCGGCGCCAGCTCCGGCTGGTCGAAGGCGGCGACGGCCAGCGCGGCCAGCACCGCGTAACCCACCGTGGACCGCACCGCCGCCTTGCGCAGGTCCCCCCGGGCCGACAGGCGAGACACCAGCGGGACGCTGCCCAGCGACGCCAGGGCGGCGAACACCACCAACCCCGGCTCCGCCGGCACCGCCAGAGCCGCCAGCGTCGTCACGGGGATCGTCGACAGGACCCCGATCGGCGGGTCCAGCAGGATCGTGGCCAGCATCGCGACTGCGCCGGCCGGCAACACGAACAGCCACGCCGTCTGCCCCGCGGGGACCAGCAGCGTCACGGCCTCCAAGCCGACCGTGTAGGCCAACAGCAGCACGCTGAGCAGCAGCAACCGGCGTGGCGACGCCCAGACACGACGCCGGTAGGCCCGCAGGTAGAGGCTGGCCACGAGCACCAGCGCCACGGTGAGCAGCATCGCCTGGATGAAGAACCGCACCGGCTCAGCGCCGTCGAGCCCAGCCCGGCGCAGCGCCGCCATCTGGACGGCGTCGACCTCCTCATTGACGGTGACGATCTCGCTGCCCTGTGTAAAGGTCCGCTGGACGGGAGCAACCTGGTCCCGGGCATCCTCGCGGGCCTGCTCCGTCGCCTCGGGCTCCGCGTCGACGGTGGCCCGCAGAGCATCGCCCACGATCGGCTCGACGATCCGCTCACCCGCGTCATCGGGGAAGGCGCGCTCGTTGAGCTCCGAGGGCAGGCGCCGCCGGCGGACCTCCTCGACCCGGTTCTCGCGAATCTCCAAGTTCGAAAGCGCGGCCGCCACAGCCTCACCTCGCGAGGCGGTCCGGTCGAATTCGTCGTCGGACAGCTGCAGCGCCAGGCGGGCGCCCTCCGCCGACAACGCCGGAACCCGCTGCCGCAGGACCTCGATGTGCTCGTCGAGCGCGTCGTCACCGGCCTCCGCCTCCTCAGCATCGGCCGGATCGACCTCCACTGACGCCCGCACGTCGCCGATGTCGGCGAAGTCATCGCGCACTTGCTCGACGATCTGGGCGCGGGCCTCCTCGTTCGGCTCCAGGGTGGGGTCCACCTCGTTGGCGGCCTGGTTGCGCGCCCGCCGCGTGGCATCGGGATCCTCCACCGTGATCGGCTCGGGCGCCACGATCGTGCGGGGGGCCGGCTCCCCCTCGCGGACGGGCTCTTCCTGCAGGAGCGTGGAGACGCCCATCACCGCGGGAACGCCCACGACGACGAGCACCACCGCGAGGAGGCGCGTCAGCCGGGACGTGCGGGGCAGGAGAGCCATGCGAGCTGGTCCTTGGCGCGCCGGGCGGTCGACACCAGCGCGGCAGCCGGTCGCACCGGCCGACCGCCGGCTGGAGCGTTCACGGTATCGCGGGCGGAAGCGGTGGGGACAGACCCAACTGGAGACGGCTGAGGAGCGCGCGGCTCGGGGCAGCGTGCCGGCTCACGCCGGCTGCCAGCGTCAGCCCACCAGCATACCCGTTTGCCAGGCGCGGAAGAGGAGCCCGAAGTTCACCAACCCCACCACCGCGAAGGCGGTGTGAGGCTCCATGCGCCCTTGCAGGGCGACCCGGTGGCCAACCACCAACACCACAAGCGGGAACACCAGCCCGTACAGGACGTGGAACACGCTCTGGAAGGCGCTGCCGGGGACCGGCGGGGGGCCGAAACCCAGCGCCCACAACCCCAGCAGCACCACTCCGACCACCACCTGCAGCGCCAGCAGGATCTGGGCGATGCTCACGGCCCGCCAGAACGTCGGCGTCTCCCCGGCGCGCAGCAGCCGCAGCAGCAGGGCCCACACCATGATGATCACCCAGGAAGCCCACACCGGGACGCCGAGCCAGTAGCCGTGAAACTCGCCGAGGAAGCCCATAGCGCGCACACCGTAGCGGCTGACCGGCCCTACGCTTGGGGCCGATGCTCAGCCTCGCCGACGTCACCGTCCGCCACGGCCACCGGACCCTGTTGGACCACGTGTCGCTGCAGGTCGACGCCGGGGACCGCGTCGCCGTCGTGGGCGCCAACGGAACCGGCAAGACCACGCTGCTGCAGTTGCTGTCCGGCGACACCGAGCCGGACCAGGGCCAGCGGGCGTGTGCCGGCGGCGTCCGGGTGGGCCGGCTCACTCAGGACGTGGCCGACGAGCGCGGCCGGACCGTGCTGGACGCCGTTCTCGGCTCCCCCGAGGGGGTGCGCGCCCAGCAACGCCGGCTCGCCGAGCTCGAGCAGGCCATCGCGGAGGCCGGCGACGAAGCCGAGCGCGATGCCGCGCTGTCGGCCTGGTCGCACGCTCACCAGGCGTTCGAGGCCGCCGGGGGCTACGAGGCGGAGGCGATCGCGAGGCGCACCCTGGCGGGGCTCGGCGTGCCCTCCGAGGCCGTCGACCGCGACGTCGCTGAGCTGTCCGGGGGTCAGATGGCGCGGGTCGGGCTGGCCCGCGTCCTCATGGACCGCCCCGACGTGCTGCTGTTGGACGAGCCCACCAACCACCTCGACCTCGAGGCCATCGCCTGGCTGGCCGACGAGCTCGCCGAGTATGCCGGCGCGGTGGTGGTCGTCACCCACGACCGGGACTTCGTCGACGCCGTCGCCACCCACATCGTGGAGGTGGCCGAGGCGCGCCTGACCGCCTACCGCGGCACCTACGACGAGTACGTGCAGGCCAAGGCCGAGCGGGTCGCTGCCCAGCGGGCCGCCGCGGCGCGGCAACAGCGGGAGGTGGCCCGGCTGCAGCAGACCGTCGACCGGTTCGGCGCCAAGGCCACCAAGGCCAAGCAGATGAAGGCGAAGCTCACCCAGATCGCGCGCATGGAGCCGGTCCGGATCGAAGACGA
>CAYQMQ010000189.1:0-4700 GCA_964418395.1 uncultured Actinomycetota bacterium | reverse complement strand
GGCCGCCCCGATCGCCCTGGGCGATCACACCTCGCCGCCGCCGTCGACGCCGCCGCCGTCGACGCCGCCGGGCTGAGCCGGCGCGGACCGGCGGTCGGCCCGCGAGAGCACCCGGTCGGTCAGCGTGTCGGCGTAGCGGGTGATGATCGGGCCGGCGATGGCCAACAGCAGCACGTAGGCGGCGGCGAGCGGGGCGAGCTGCGGGTGGGCGATGCCCACGCCGAGCCCGGCGATGACGATGGAGAACTCCCCGCGCGCGATCAGCGCCGTGCCGGCGCGCGCCCGACCCTTGGCGGCGGCCCCGAGGCGGCCGGCGGCGTACCAGCCGGTGGCCACCTTGGTGACGGCGGTGACGGCGCCGAGCGCCAGCGCGAGCAACGCGACGTCGGGGATGCTCGTGGGATCGACCTGCAACCCGAAGAACAGAAAGAACGTGGCGGCGAAGAGGTCGCGCAGCGGCTCGAGGAGCTCGCGGGCGCGGTCGGCGACCGGCTCGCTCAAGCCGATGCCCACCAGGAACGCCCCCACCGCCGCCGACACCTGCAGCTGCTCGGCCAGCCCCGACACCACGAGGATGAGCCCGAAGACGGTCAGCAGCAGCACCTCGTCGTTGCGCGTGGAGATGATCCGGCTCATCGCCGGCCCCCACCGGATGGCGGCCACCAGCACGACGCCGGCGGCGCCGATCGCCACCCCGAGCGACACGAGGCCGGTGACCACGCCGGTGCCCAGCAACAGCACCGCCATCAGCGGCAGGTAGACGGCCATGACGAGGTCTTCGATGACCAGGGTGGTCAGCACCGCGGGCGTCTCGCGGTTGCCCAGGCGTCCCAGGTCGGACAGCGCCTTGGCGATCACCCCCGAGCTGGAGATGTAGGTGACGCCGCCGAGCAACAGCGCGCTGGTCACGTCCCAGCCGAGCGCGAGCCCGGCCACCACGCCGGGGGTGAAGTTGAGCAGCAGGTCCACGCAGCCGCCGGGCACCCCCGTGCGCAGGTTCTCCTTGAGCTCGTCGCCGGTGTATTCCAGGCCGAGCATGAACAGCAGCAGGATGACGCCGATCTGGGCGCCGATCTCGATGAACGCCTCGTCGACGGCGACCTCGACCACCCCGCCGGGGCCGACCACGATGCCCACCACGAGGTACAGCGGGATCGGGCTGAGCCCCACCCGGTGGGCGGCGCGGGCGAGCAGCGCCAGCACGATCACCAGCGCCCCGAACGAGACGAAGACCTGGGAGATCTCGTCGTCGACGGCGCCGAGCACCGGCTCGACGACAGCGACGGCGGCCGCGGCCGCGTCCAGTGCGGGGGCGGTCACGCCGGGGTCCTCAGCGGCCGACTAGGAGGTGATGACGAAGCGGCGCTCGGCCCGGCCGACGGCCTCGGCGGGGCCCACCACGACCACGGTGTCGCCGGCCTCGAACCGCTGCTCGGGACCCGGAGCGGGGATCGTCTCGTCGCCGCGGACCAGGGCGACCACGATCGCCCCGGTCTCTTCGCGCAGGTCGAGCTCGCCGAGGCTGCTGCCGACCGCCGGCGACTCCTCGGCCACCAGCAGCCAGTCGATGGTCATGCCGGCGATGTCGACGGGGGCGGCCTGGGCCTGCTCGGCCACCGAGGTGCCGCCGAGCAGGTCGGCCAGGGCGTGGCCCTCGTCGTCGTCGAGGCGCACCGTCTCGCGGCACGCGTCGGGGTCGTCGGCGTCGTAGACGAGCAGCTCGCGCTTGCCGGTCTTGTGGGCGATGACGCCCATGCGCCGGCTCGACCGCAGCTCGAGGTCGTAGCGGTCGCCGACGCCGGGCAGGTGGGTGTGGGACACGCGTGGCATGGCCCGCCAGCCTACGACATCGGTGCGGCGGCAGCGGTGCCCACCGCGCTCAGGCGCCCGCCAGCGCGTCGGCGGCCAGCCGGCGGGCGATCACGCGCAGCGCCAGCACCTCGTCGGCGCCCTCGAAGATGGACAGCACCCGCGCGTCGACGAAATGGCGGCTGACCGGGTACTCCTCGGCGTAGCCGTAGCCGCCGTGGATCTGGCCCGCTTCGCGGGTGACCCACTCGGCGGCCAGGCACGCCAGGCTCTTGGCCATCGACGCCTCCAGCTGCCCGTCAGACGCCCGCCCGCGGGCGGTCGTCGCCGCGCCGTCGCCGGCGAGCAGCCGCGCCGTCCGGTAGGTGAACGCCCGGCAGGCCGCGATCAGATACGCCATCTTCGCCAGCTTGGATTGGGTCAGCTGGTAGTCGACGAGCGGGGTGCCGAACACCTCCCGCTGGCCGGCGTAGCCCATGGCCTCGTTGAACGCGGCCTGCATCACCCCGAGCGCGCGGGCGGCGGTCTGCAGCCGTCCGTTGGCGAAGGCGGTCATCTGGTAGTAGAAGCCCTTGTGCTCGCCCTCCGAGCCGCCCACCAGGTTCCCGGCCGGGATGCGGTAGTCGTCGAAGCTGATCTCGAAGCTGTGCATCCCGCGGTAGCCCAGCGTGCCGATCGCCCGGGCGTCCATGCGCCCGCCGTGCTCGCCGTGATGGGTGAACGCGTGCCCCGGGTAGGGCGGCTTCTCGAGCACGAACAGGCTCAGCCCCCGGTGGCCGTCCTCGCGGCTGCCGGTGCGGGCCAGCACCAGCACCAGGTCGGCGCGGCCGGCGAAGGTGCACCACGTCTTGGTGCCGTTGAGCACGTAGTGGTCGCCGTCGCGGACGGCGCTGACGGTGAGGTGGGCCACGTCCGAACCGTGATCGGGCTCGGTGACCGCCACGGCACACATCAGCTCGCCGGAGGCGATCGCCGGCAGCCACCGCTGCTTCTGCTCCTCGGTGCCGCCGACGGCCAGCGCCCGCCCGATGATCTCGGGGCGGGTGATGAGGCTGCCAGCCGCGCCCAGCGAGCCGCGCGACAGCTCCTCGGTGACCACCACCATCGACAGGTAGTCGCTTTCGCTGTGGGCGCCGTCGGAGCCGGCGGGACCGCCGCCGGAGGCGAACCCGCCGTAGCCTTCTGGGATCGACAGGCCGAAGCAGCCCATCTCGGCCAGCTCGGCGATGAGGTCCTCGGGGATGTCGTGGTCGTAGCGGTGGATGTCCTCGGCGACCGGCGCCACCCGCTGCTCGGCGAACTCGCCGAAGGTCTGCCGGGCCAGGTCGAGGTCCTCGTCGAGGTGGCGCGGCAACGTCGGCTGGCGGCCCACCCGCGTGGCGAGCTCCTCGCGCAGCTGCGGGCTGCGGGCGGTGGCAAGCGCCTCACGGAACGCGTCGCCGTGCCAAGCCGCGCGCTCGGGCACGGCCCAGGCGGTCTCGCGGCCGGCCACCCGCCCACCGAGCTCGGCGGCGACCTCGCCGGCGAACCCGACCGCCAGCAGCGTCTCCAGCTCACCGGCGTCGGGGCCGTAGTGGGCCAGCGTCTCCTCGGCGGCGGTGACCATGCCGCTGACCGTCGCCAGGTCGTAGGCCAGCGCTTGCTCGCGGTCCATCAGGCCGACGTCGATCTTGCCGTCGGCGGCCGAGTCGGCGGCCAGGCGGGCGGCGGCCGCGTCCACGATCTCTCGACATCCGGCCACCAGCGTGCGGGCAACATCGAGCCGTGCGTCCATGAGCGGTCCTTGTCGATCGTGGCAGAGAGCCATTCTCTGCGCCTCCCCGGCGCGTTCGCCAACTTCCCGCCCAGGCGGCTCGGCCGTTCGGACGGGCGGGCCGAGGCGCGCGGCGATGCGTGGGCCACGCGAGCCTCACAACAGGTTCCGCAGCCCCCGCCGAGGGGCAACGTACCGGGGATGACCAACACACCGCCGGGAACCCCCCAGGACGAACAGCTTCGCTCGGCGTTCCATCGCTCCGTCGACGACGGCCTGGTGCGGCTGCACCGAAGCTGGACGAACCTGTTCGCCACGGGGCTGGTGGGCGGGTTCGACCTCGGTTTGGGGGTGCTGGCGCTGCTGGTGGTGGAGACGGCCACCGGCTCGCGCATGCTCGGGGCGCTCGCCTTCAGCATCGGCTTCATCGCGCTCACGCTCGGCCGCAGCGAGCTGTTCACCGAGAACTTCATGGTGCCGGTGACCGCCGTGGTCGGCGGCAAGGGCCGGATCCGCGATCTGATGCGCCTGTGGGCGGTGACGTTGGCCGCGAACCTCCTCGGCGGGTGGCTCGTGGCCGCCCTCATGATGGGCGCCCTTCCCCGGCTGGCCGACACCGCCGTGCACTCCGCGCAGTTCTACCCGGACCTGGGGCTCGGCTGGACCTCCTTCGCGCTGGGGGTGCTCGGCGGGACCGCGATCACGATCATGACCTGGATGGAGCGGGGCAGCCAGACCGAGCTCGGCCGCCTCGTCTCGGTGGTCTCGATCGCCTTCCTGCTGGCGGCCGCGCCGCTCAACCACGTGGTCGTGTCGTCGCTGGAGATGTTCGCCGCCCTGCAGGTCGACGCTCCCTTCGGCTACCTCGAGATGGCCGGCGTCGTCGCGTGGGCAGCGCTCGCCAACCTGGTGGGCGGGCTGTTGATCGTCACGCTGTTGCGCCTGGTCCAGGTCGGCGGCTCCGAGATCCGCTACGAGCGCAGCCGGTCGGTCGAGACCCGCCGGCGCGAGGAGGGCCAGGAGACCCCGCAGTAGCGAGCCGCTCAAGTAGCGAAGCGGTAGCGGCCCATATCAGCCGCTCACGTAGCGAAGCGGTAGCCGATTCGATGCGGCCAGCGCCGCCGCAGTAGCCTTGCCC
>CAYQMQ010000188.1:0-4705 GCA_964418395.1 uncultured Actinomycetota bacterium | reverse complement strand
AAGACCCAGAGGATTGGGCTGACCGTCCACGACGCGAGAACGGAGATGCGGTCCTGCCACCCCGAGCTAGCTTCGGGAACACGGACCTTGCCGGGTTGGCCCGAGATGGGTCAGGGCACAGCAACCATGCGAGAACGGGAGTTCCCACATGGTTGCGAAGTCACGCTCGTGGCCGACGGGTTCCCGCTGAGCGGCCAGGGTTCAACAGCGCATCGTTCTTAACGAGGTGGCCATGTCTGTCCCGGCCGTCGGGTGTGGGGCTTTCGCCATCCATGGGGAGGGCCCCACGCACCCGATCGACTGACTCGCTCGTGCACCACCCTGGTGTTGGTCAGACCACGGCGAGACCGGGCTGTGTCTCGCTGGTGAGTTGCTCGAAGAGCTCGAAGTCTCGCGAGTGCACGTTGTTCAGCGTCTCGTCGTCCTGGATGTTTTTGAAGATGTCACCGGTCACGTATTGCTCGTAGGACTGGCGGTCGCGCCACAGGTACAGCCCGCCGTAGGTGCCGGTGCGCGGGTCGCGCAACCACATCTTGGAGACCAGACCGGGTAGGTCGGCGAATGCGCTGACGACGTCTTCGCAGGACGCTCGGTACTCGTCCTCGGTGACGCCGTTCAGCTGGAAGGTGACGATTTGGATGTGCATGGCTTCTCCTCGTGTGGGCAGTCGGGATGTGACAGCACTGACGTTACGGAGGGCCGGTCGGCGTATCATGGGTGAGGTCCCTCACATATGCGGGGGCTGCGAGCGAAAGACGACGAAACTTGATGGCGGAGCGGTTCTTCGGCCGCGCGGAGGAGTTGGCCGCGCTCCGGTCGGCGTGTGCGCGCGCTCGTCGCCAGCGGTGCGTGACCGCGGTGGTGGTGGAGGGGCACTCTGGGCTGGGAAAGAGCCGTCTGCTCACGGAATCCCGGTTTCAGGCCCCTGTTGCCGCTCAGATCTTACTCGCTGCCTACGAGCCCGAGCGGGACGTGCCGTTCGCGCTCGGTCAGGCGCTGGTCCGTGCCCTGGCGACCTTGTCTGAGCCCGCCCGTGAGTGCCTTGAGCCGTTCCTGACGCGGCGCGCCGACGGGCCTGCGCTCGGTGGGGTGAGCCTGTTCGAGGCGATGCACCGTGCGGTGTGTCTGAGCGCGCCGCTGCTGCTCACCGTCGACGACCTGCAGTGGGCCGACAGCCGCTCTATCGCCGCGTTGCACTATCTCGCCCGGGGCGCCGACACGGAGGGGGCGGGGCTGTGTCTCGTCGTTGCTGGCCGTCCCTCGCCGAGGCTTCGCACGCTGGCGGATTCGCTCGAGCGGCTCTTGGGCGACCGGCTGGTGCGCATCCCGGTCGGGGCCCTGGACCACGACGCGGCGGTCGCGCTCGCCCGTGCGGTCAACCCGGACCTCGACCCCAGAGCCGCGGAGGGGGTGGCGACACGTTCGGACGGCTCACCGTTCTGGTGTCAGCTGTTGGCGAGCGGCGGGGGCGACGGGCCTGACGTCGCCCGGCTCGTCGGCAACCGCCTCGGGGGCTTGCCATCCGACGCGGTCGCGGTTGTGGCCGCTGTCACGGCGCTCGTCCGGCCCGCGTCGATCCGGGAACTGGCGGGCGTCCTCGGCTGGGACGAGGAGCGTCTGCGCGGTGCCGTCGCCGACCTCCTCGACAGCGGTCTGCTCCTCGAAGAGGGCACGGGGGTCCGGTTTCCCCACGACCTCGTGCGGGCGGCGGTCAAGCGACAGCTTTCCGCCGCCGACTGCCAGGACGCGCACGGTCTGGTCGCGTCCTGGCTCGAAGCAAACGCCGGCGACGACGTGACGCGGCTGCTGACCGCCTGCACGCACCGTCGCAGCGCGGGCCTTGATCATCGGGCCGTGCTGCGGCGTATCCTGCGCTCTCCCCTGCGCCGGGCCGTCGGGCCGGACGGCCTGCGCACCCTCGCCGAGCTCGTCGACGAGGTGCCCCCCGAGGCGCCGGAGGAGCCCGAACTGCAGCGTGAGCTGGCTGCGCTCGCCGAGGAGCTCGGCCAACACACCTTGGCCCTGCACCGGTGCCTGCGCGTCGCCGATCGGATCGCCGACCCCGTCGACGCCGCCCGGATGTGGCTGGCGGCGGCCGACGCCGCTCAGCAGCTCGAACGGGCCGGTGAGGCCCGTGCGTATCTGGACTGCGCCCGCGCCACCGGGGCCGCCGACCCGGTGGTGTGCATCGAGCTGGACGTGGTGGACGCCACGATTCAGCGCTGGCTTGACCACCAGCTCGAGGCGTCGAGGCGTTTGACCACCGCCGCGCTCCAGCGCGCCCGCGAGATCGCCGCGACTGGCACGGGCCGGCCGAACCCTCGGCTGCAGCGGGCCTACCTCCGGGCGCTGGTGCTGGCCTGCGTCGACGCCATGCAACGCAATGCCCCCGAGGAGATCCTGGCCCTCGCCGACGAGATCACCGCCGTAGCCGCGGGCTTCGACGTCCACGCCGCGGTGCAGGGGCGCCTGCGAAAAGGCTCCGCCCTGATGCTGCTCGGGCGGCTGGCCGAAGCCGAGGAACGCATCGACGCTGCCTACACCGCCGCACGTCGCTCGTTCCTGCCCGACCTCGCCCTGGACGCGGGCGGGTGGCTGGTGTGGACCCGCTACCTGAGGGGACGGCTTGAGGAAGCCGAACAGGTTGCGGCTGAGTGCGAGGCTCTGGCCGCCCGGGTCGACGACGACTCCCGGCAAGCCAACATTGTCGCGTTGCGGCGACAGGTCCTGAACCTTTCGCGTGGCGACCGCGCGGCCGCGCTTTCCGCGATCCGGGAGATGGCCGGCCGAGAGACCGACCGCCACCACCGAGTCGACCTGCACCTCGCGAGCGCCGTGTGGCTCGCCCGGCTCGAAGGGGCGGCGCGCGCCGACGACGTCCGTGCGGCGCTGGCGGCGGGGTTGGCCGACGTCGAGGCTGCCGGGTGCGTACGCTGCGCCGCGGAGTTCCGGTTTTCAGCCGTGGACGCGCTCGGGCGGATCGGCGCGGTCGAGGACGCCGCCGCCTGGCTGCTGCACGCCGAGCAGGCCATGGGCGTCGGCGACCTCCAGAGGTGGCTGCTCGTCCGCGCGAGAGCGTCGCTGGCGCTAGCGGGCGGTCGCTCCGGCTCCGAGGCGCTTGACGAGGCGATGACCCTCGCCGACCGACTGGGCCTGCGGCTGGAAGCCATCTGGGCACGTCTCGACCTCGGCAACTTGATGGCCGACACCGGCGACGACCGCGCGATGGACATTCTGCAGCAGGCCCGGGCTCTCGCCGAGCAAGCCGGTGCGGTCACCGAGCAGGGCCTCGCCGAACGCGGCCTGCGAGCACTGGGCGTGCGCACATGGCGCAGAGGCCCGAAGGGGCAGGTCCACGACGACCTGGCCGCGCTCAGCAGGCGGGAAAGGGAGATCGCCGGGCTGGTCGCGGCCGGGGCGAGCAACCTCGACATCGCCCGCAGCCTGTTCCTGTCTCGCAAGACCGTCGAGCGTCACGTCTCCAACATCCTGGCGAAGCTTGACGCGAAGAACCGCGTCGAGCTCGCCACGCGCGTAGCGACCACCCAACGCCACTGAGGTTGTCCCGCTTCGTCACAGTCATCAGGCTCGTGCTCCGAACTCGCCGCGCTTCACTCAGGGGCCGCTCGAGGCGGGCGGGGTGACGACCGCCGTGTTCGACGACACCGGTGGCAACTTGATCCAGAGCGTCAGGGTGCCGCACGCGGTCCCAGCGGCTGCCTGAGGGGACCGTGCAGCTTGGCTTTGTGAGCGGCTGGCGCGAGGTCGGGCTGACCTTCGCGCTCACGCCGGCCCTATGTCCCCCACCACGGCGGGCTTATCTCCCCAGACCAGTTGGGTGGATGCGGACAGGTCACAAGCGGCGGTTTGAGCCGTAAGATCTCTTTGAGCCGATGTCGATCCCCGGCCTTCCCGTTCGACGTGATGGTAGGAGGCCGCAAAGGGCGGCCACGCAGTGAAGGAGACCCCGTGAAGTACATGCTGATCATGCGCGCGACCGAGCAGGCGGTGGAGGCGTCGAAGGACGCAGACTTCGAACAGATCATCAACGCGATGGGTGAGTACAACGAGTCGATGGTCAAGGCGGGCGTGATGCTGGCCGGAGAGGGCCTCGCCGACGCCGAGGACGGCTTCGTCGTCGACTTCGACGCTGACAAGCCCGTCGTCACTGACGGGCCTTATGGCGAGACGCATGAGCTGTTCAACGGCTTCTGGATCATCCAGGCCGCCAGCAAGGAGGAGGCCGCCGAGTGGGCAAGCCGCGCGCCCCTGGGTCCCGGCAGCAAGCTGGAGGTTCGTCGCGTCGTCGACGAGACCGACTTCGAGGAGTTCGCCGACAACGAGTACATCCAAAAGGAGGCCCGGTGGCGCGAGCAGCTCGGCACGAAGTGACCAAGACGAGCTGAGGCACCCGGAGGTCATGTCCGACATCCGGCGCACGGTCGACGCCGTCTGGCGGATCGAGGGCGCGCGCATCGTCGCCACGCTCGCCAAGCTGACCGGTGACGTCGGCGTCGCCGAGGACCTGGCACAGGCGGTTGTCGTTGACGCCCTCAGCCAATGGTGGGAGTCAGGCGTTCCGCACAATCCGGCGCCTGGCTCACGGTCGTCGCCAAACGTAAGGCGATAGACAGCTGGCGCCGCCAAGAGCGGCTGGACGCGCGCTATCGCGCCATGGGGGTCTTGTCGCGCCCGCCGTTGCGCT